>JBKKAT010000824.1:0-2542 GCA_046714535.1 Acidobacteriota bacterium
TTCATCGTTTTCGGAACGAGAAAACGAGTCTGCCACACATCTTCTTGCTTCAAATATTGAAGATCCTTGACCAAACCAAAAGGGAAAATTGCTGTAACAGAAACAATATCCGGGTCGGTCTTGATGCGAAGAAGCGGATCCCCCGGACGGATCAAACGTGGCCTGAGTAAGGATCTGGGCGCTGCAAGAAAGGAAGTGTACGGTGTAACGAATTTGTATTTCTTTGCAAGCGCAATGATTTCATCAATCATCGCGGCATCCTCTCCTTCCAATTCCATTTTGCGAAGCAGGAAATCGACTCGTCGCCGGGCCCATCCTCGTGGAATAAAATCGTGTTCAGTCGCTTCCTCCGGGAAATCCACAGTCTTTTCCAGCGCAATCTTTTTTCCTGCCGAGTCTCCTTTTACGTTTAACGAAACATTTTTTGCGGGACTCTTATATCTTCCAAACCAGTCGATGGCAGAGCCGTTGTAAGCCTTTGCCGGCTCCGCAGGGTAAACCTGCGCGATCAACTCCGGCTGCGAGGCTTGGAGGATCAAATTGGAAACAGGATATTGTCCGATTTTTGCAAAAAATGATTCCAGCTTGAAGGTGAGATCCTCATTTTCGGTCGCCCAATCAAAATATCCATTGCTGCGACCGGACAATTCAGCAAGCAGATTTCGATTCGTATCGGAACCGATGCCAAAGGAAAAAGCCCGCAGCCCCGGATTACCTATCTCAAAAAATTCAATCAGTTTTCTGCTTTGCAATTCGGTGAGTGTTGGATTTCCATCCGTGATCGTTACGAGATAACGTTCACCGCTTTTTAACTGCGCAGAATGCCGGAAAGCTTCCTGGAAGGCTTTTTGAAAATCGGTTCCTCCCATTAAGTACTGCGATTTAAAAAAGGCGAGGGCACGATCAATATTCTCCTGAGTCACAGGAACCGGCGTTGCCGCAAATGATTTCACCTCCTGATGAAACAGTAGCAACATAAATTCATCTTCCGCTGACATATGGCGCAGAAAATATTCCAACGCTTCATACGTTCGCTCCAGTTTTTCCCAGCGCATAGAAGAAGACGTATCCACAAGAATCAACAATGATTTCGGTTCCCGTTCTTGCTTGGGCTGTTTCTCGTTCAACACGGCGGATAGCCAGAAGTAACCATCCTCTTTTTTCTCCGAAGCGGGCGCCTGGAATGCAGTGACCGGTTGAGCTCCGCCACGCAAATTTCTTTCAGAACCACGAAAGGGGAGGAAGTAAAGTGCGCTTTCAGCGGAATCGATTCTGTACTGAAATGCGAAGTCTTCGCTGAGTGTTATGTTGCTTGCCTGAAAATTCCCGGAAACACGTTGCGGCGTTTGAATCTGGTATTGAATAGGATACACGTTCGAGACGAGCTGAAAATCTGCGAGAGGCGCATCACTGAGAATTTCCATGTTCAAAGTGAGCTTCCCAATCGTTTGCGCGCGGTAGAGGTCCGGTTTTAGAGGAAGCGAGAAGTAAGATTTCATTCCTTCGACCGGAAGGCGCTGGGTGTATTCCATTTCCAGACGCTTCGTCCCGTAGCCCGGAATCGGGACGATTCTCGCAGAGAAAATGTTGGCCATTCTCGGACCCTCTTCGGCTCCTTCTTCTTGCTGCAGCAGTCCCGGATCGATTTCCTGCATGCGAAGCTGATCGTAAATTTCGGAAGCACGTTTCCGTTCCAGAATGACTCCGGGGATCCGGATTGCGCCATCCCACACAGCAAAATCGGAAATGGCGGCGTCTCCCGGAATCGCAAACACATACTTTCCTTCCTGTACGGCGCTGGTATGATTCCCGAAGATTTGCCGGATGCGAACGCGGGCGTACTGATGATCCACGCGAATCTGGATGTGAGCTTCATCCAGTGTCAGGATGGACGGGTCCGGCTCCTCATTCTCGCCCGGAATGAGCACACCAATATCCGCCTGACAAAGAAGAGGAATCAGGCTAAATAAGATCAGATATCGTACTAAGTTTGTCATACTTTATTTGTAGTAGGCCGCCGTCAGTTCCCACGTAAATGTGGTTTTGATCGGCGGCGAAGGAAGTAACGTTCAGACTTGGCAGTTCCCGGGAGACATTTTTCCAGGAACGGTTTTTCGTATCGTACACATAGAAACCGCGGTCCAGGGTTCCGCAAAACAGATAACGTCCATCGAAATAAAGCGCGTTCGGATTCATTTCCAGGTCATGAGGCAGAGCAGGGAAGTCATGCCATTCTCCTGATTCGGTTCTTAGCTGGATGCCGCTTCCATAGGTACCGACAAAGAGCTGTTTTTCAATGCTGATCATGGCGTTGACCCAATTTCGCTTCAATCCCGAATCCATTTGCGTCCAGCTTTCTGTGACATGCATTTTTGAAACTCGGGAAATCCCGCCCAGGGTGCCCAGGTAAAGCTGATCTCCTTCCGCGGCCATCGTGTAGATGTGATTGTTCACCAGACCATGGAAGGCATAGATCGATTTCATCGAATCTCCTTCTTTGAGAGTGAAGCCCTGTGTGGTTGCGATCGCCACCGTTTTACCC
>JBKKAT010000825.1:0-5351 GCA_046714535.1 Acidobacteriota bacterium
CTGACTTCCGGTTGTGGTACCTGAAGTCTTGTGATCAGCCATTCATCCATTCGCTGATCGATGAGATCAAAAATGCCGCACTCTTCGGTATAAAGTGTATTGTCGAGGTCGAACAGAATTACTGGAAACATAAAATCCTTAACAAAAGCAAACAAAGGAAACAAAGATTCTAAAATCTTCGTGATCTTCGTTATCTTTTGTAAAAATTAACGAATGTACTCTAAGTTGCGCAAGTATTCGACGATCGCATTGGCTGCAAAGAACGGAGTGTTTTCTTCCGTTTTAATCGTGATTTCCGGCCGGAGTGGTTCTTCATAGGGATCATCAATTCCTGTAAATCCCTGGATCTCTCCACGTCTTGCTTTTGCGTACATTCCTTTTACATCGCGCTCTTCACAGATCGATAACGGAGTATTGACAAACACCTCAACAAAATTTCCTACAGGAAACATTGCGCGCACTTGATCCCTGGTAGAGCGGTAGGGGCTGACGGCAGCACAAACGACAACGCCATTATGGCGGATGATTTCCGAGGCAACAAAACCAATACGCAAAATGTTCGCGTCGCGCGAGGGCCGGTCGAATCCAAGACCTTTGGAAAGATGCGTACGAACCACATCACCATCGAGGAACGTAACGCGTCTGCCTTTTTCAAACAATTTCACCAGCAGTATCTCTCCGATTGTTGATTTGCCTGCCGAAGGAAGACCGGTAAACCAGATGCAAAAACCCTGGTGATGTTTGGGAGGATAGCTTTGCATCAGAATCTGCGCTACTTCGGGACGCGTATACCAGTCGGGTAGCAATTTGCCGCTCTGGAGGTAATTCTCGCGAATTTCGGTGCCGGAAATGCTCAACGTAGCGCTTCCTTCCGGAATTTTATCGACTTCCTCATACCTCTTTTCTTCTTTCAAGTAGACAAATTCCTGAAAGGGTAGAATCTTTACGCCAATTTCCTGCTGATGCTTCGCGCCAAGCTCCTGCGCCGCATAAGGATCATAAAAGGGCTTTCCCGTGGAATCTTTTCCCGGGCTGGCGTGATCCCGCCCAATGATGAAGTGATTTGCTCCGTAGTTGCGCCTGATAATCATGTGCCACAACGCTTCGCGCGGGCCTGCAAGCCGCATGGCCAGCGGAAAAATACTGAAAGCGATCCGGGTTGGATCATAATAATGATCTACCAGAGCTTGAATGCAACGAACGCGCGTATAGTAGTCCACATCGCCCGGGCGTGTTAAGCCGACCGTGGGATGGATCAACAGTGCGCCATGCACCAAATCCATCGCGCGTTTGGTGAGCTCCTCGTGACTACGGTGCATGGGATTTCGAGTTTGAAATACGACAACATTTTCAAAACCCAATTCGCTAAGTTGCTCCCTCACTTCCGCGGGTGTTTTTCTAAGATGGAGAAAATCATAATGCTTTGGCAAATCGATTACGCGCAAAGGCCCTGAGAGATTCAGTGATCCCCATCCTGTCATTTCAGAAACGAGAGGATGCCGTGTATCAAGACTCCCATAAACATTTTGGGCTTCCGTTTTGTAGTCCCATCGATAAATCTCTTCGACATTCAAAATCGCAAGGATCTCGTTCTGCGGGCCGCGCAAAGCAATCTCTTTATCAAGTGCGAGGCCTTCAAATTCTTCGACCGGTAAAGTAACCGGTATGGGAAAGAATGTTCCATCGGACAATCTCATTTCGCCAACAACGCGGTGGTAATCCTTTTCCCCCATGAATGTTGTGATGGGAGAAAAAGCTCCCGTCGCCAGCAATTCCAGATCGCAAAAAGAACGGGAAGAAATTTGAATATAGGGCAAACTTCCTGCATAAACTTTTAAAGCTTCCTTTTCTTCCGGATCCTGAATCAGAAGATCCGATAATTTTCCACCATAAGGTGTAATCAAAACTGATTTATTCATGATTTCCATCGAACTAAAACGCTCCTGTTTCAAAAAGTTTTTCTTTCCAATCCGGCATTTTCTGAAACAACGTTTTACCGAGAACAAAAAAGGGCGGATTCAGCATAACCTGACGATTATACTCGATCCGCTGACCGGTTAATTCGCACACCATTCCGCCTGATTCTTCAACCAGGATTGTCCCGGAAGCTGTATCCCATTCCATGCTCGGTTTCAGACGGGGATAAAAGTCAGCTTTTCCTTCAGCGACAGCGGAGAATTTTAGACTGCTCCCCATTCTTGTAACGGAAGGACCGGCTAACTTCTTCATTAGTTCGTTCAAATCCGGAGTTTTGTCCGTGTGCGACAGTAAAACGCGGATGTGCGGTGAAATCCCGCTCAGGACCGGAAGCATCTCTCGCTCTACACCGATCCTGTACGCGCCACATCCCTTCTTCGCATAGTACGTAATCCCTTCCAGAGGAGAATGGATGATTCCCAAAACCGGTCTGTTTTTGTGAATCAGAGCCACATTGATTGCAAACTCCGGGATTTTTGCAACAAACTCACGCGTTCCATCCACGGGATCAATCAAAAAGTAATATTCCCAATCCTTTCTCGTCTCAAAGGAAATCTCTTCTGATTCCTCAGATAGGATGGGTACGCCAGGCGCGATCACGGATAACCCTTCCGTCAGGATCTGATGGGAGGCATGATCCGCTTCCGTTAAAGGAGACTGATCGCTCTTGAGAGTGGTTTCCCAGGTTCCTTTTTCGTACACCGCGCGGACGGCATCGCCCGCTTTTCTCGCAAGGGATATCAGCTCTTGTTCCATGTAACCACCTGAACATCGATAGCAGATTCTCCCCCTTCATCAGGGGGAGGAACATTCGGTTTACAATCTTATGTTTTGGATCACATTCCTGCCACATCGGTGTCGCTGATATCCACTTGCAATGCAGCGGACTGTTGGATCAAATCAACCGACAAAACCAGAAGGTGTTTCTTTCGTTTTTCCAGAAGAATGCCTTGCACGCCCGAAAGCGGTCCGCGAACGACGCTTACAAGAGATCCTTCCTTCAAGTAAGGATACGGATCGTAGTTCAAACCACTTTCAACAAGTATTTGAATCGATGCAATCTGATCTTCAGGGATTGGCAGAGGTTTCCCTTTTTCACTCAGAATCTGCACCACTCCCGGTGTTTGTAACACAGAAAGTTTTCGCGTATCCGGAATGCGAACGAACACGTAACTGCTGAAGAGTGGCATCAGAACTTCTTTGCGGCGATCTTTCCAGCGACGAAGAACTTTTCGCAGTGGTAAGAATACTTCGATCTGCTTTTCTTCCAGCCTGGACGCGACTGTTTTTTCATGGCGGGATCTCGTATAGATCGCGTACCACTGACGATCAGCGCTGTTCATGCCGTACAAACAAACTTGCGAGGAAAAACAGCCACACACCCATCATCAGGACCGGAATCCACCATCCCGTGATGGCCAATCCAAACTTCAAAATCCACAGGGATAGCAAGATAAGAAGTATGAACCAGAGCATATGTCTTTAAAAAATACTGAACTTGATGCGCAAATATTTCTTCGGATCCTTCCGAACTTCTTTTATCAACATGCCCATTTCAACACTCAATTTGTTCATGTTGTCGTAAAGTTCCTTGTCGCGAAGAAGTTTCCCGACCGTTCCGTTCCCCTTTGCAATTTGATCAGTAATGGGACCCAAATTGGCCGTCACTTTGTTGAGATTGTTATAAAGCGCCGGATCCGTGGAGAGTTTGCCCAGAGTGCCCTCCCCCTTCTCCATCTTCGCAAGCACTCCTTCCAACTTCTTGATGCTCGATTCCAGGGAATCGCCCATTTCTTTGTTACTGATGAGCTTACCTGCGGTACCTTCTCCTTGCTCGATCCTGGCACTCACTTTCCGAAGATTCGCGGCAGTGGTGCTCAGTTCCTTGTACAGAGTTGCGTCATTGATGAAGTGAGCCATCGTTCCTTTCCCTTCATGCAAACGTCGCGTCACTTCATTGACGTTTTTGTAAAGAGAATCGTCCCGCATCAATTTTCCTACAGTCCCTTCCCCTTCCAGAATTCCCTGCGTGAGCGCTTTGATGTTATCCACTGTGCTACTCAAGTTATCGAATGTATGAGTTCCTCTTGCGATCATTTCATCCAGATCCAGAGGTGGCGCGCCGGTGATGACTTCCCCGTCTTCCAGTACCCGGCCGTTCGGCGTTCCCTGAGTGATTTCTATGTATTTGTCACCCAGCAACCCCAGGCTTCTCAGTTTTGCAATGGAATCGGTTCGAATTCGATTCTGATACTTTTTCAGAATACGCATCTCAAGCCGAACACCTTTTTCCAGATCGGTGGATTCAAATTCGTATTCAGCCACACTTCCTGCAGCCACACCTTCGAGCAAGACCTGAGAATCCGGCCGAAGACCACTGATGTTGGGCAAATACGTATAAAGCGTGTAACGTTTCGCAAAGGGAGATTCGACACCAATAACCAGCACAACAATCGCCGACAAAATTGCAAGCGTTATGATGATGAGAGCTCCCACCTTCAGTTCAGACCATGCGATTTCTTTTTTGGATGCCATTCCGCAGCCTCCCTTGAATACAACGCCAAGGCGCCAAGACGCCAAGCTTCTTTAATCTAAGAATTCCTGAATATATGGGTCGGAGGAATTGCGGAACTCCTCCGCATTTCCTTCAAAAATAACTTCGCCTTCTTGAAGCATATAAAAACGTGTTTCGAATAATCTTTTGTGGCTCTGGTCTTTCACCATTCGAGTTTCAGTGCCATGTTGTTCAACTACATTATAGGCAAGCCGGAAGCCGTCTTCTAATTTATGGGAAACAAGGACTGAAGTCACATTCCGAAAATCCCTCAGTTTCATCATTTGTTTGATGATTGTTTTTGATGTAACCGGATCAAGACCCGCCGTAGGCTCATCATATAAAATGATGGGAGGATTTGCGGCCATCGCGCGCGCAATTGCCACTCTCCGTTTTTGACCACCGCTCAGCTCAGCCGGCATTTTATTGACCATTTCCTCCAACTCAACGAGTGTTAGGAGTTCTACGACTCGTTCCTCGATCGCTTCGTCCGTCATTTCGGCGCGTTCAAACAAAACGTAGCCCACATTTTCGCGGACCGTGAGTGAATCAAATAAAGCGCTTTCCTGGAAAACCATTCCCAGTTTCTGGCGGACCGGCCACAACTGCTCTTCCGTATGATGGCTGATCTCTTCACCATCGACAAAAATTTCACCGCTATCCGCCTTAATCAGACCCAGAACAAGCTTCAAGACCGTGCTTTTGCCCGCGCCACTTGTTCCGCAAATCATGATGGCGCCGCCTGCATTTACCTTGAGGCTTACATTTTTTAGAATCTTAAAATCTCCCGCAGAGAAAGATACGTTTCGAAGTTCAATGA
>JBKKAT010000826.1:0-4942 GCA_046714535.1 Acidobacteriota bacterium
TATTCAGACAGATTGATGTTGTTCAAAACCAGAACTTTGTGCACATCCCAGTACTCATACGGTCCGAAAAAGTTCCAGTTCGGTCCGCGCAAGAATGTGCCAAGAACAATTAACAACACCCACAAAATCACAAAACCGAAAAGGAAGATGGAAATCTCCCATTTTCTTTCTTTAAATGTGTAGTATCCGCTTCCTTTAGGATTGACATCGATGAATGGAATTGCCATGAGTCCAAAAATAATTAAAGTTGGAAAAACCACCCCGGCCAGCCATGGATCGTAATAGACGAGCATTTCCTGCAATCCAAGAAAATACCAGGGAGCTTTGGATGGGTTGGGAGATTCAGCCGGATTGGCCGGTTGTTCCAGCGGGGCTTTTAATCCAATTCCCCATACGGCAAGAACGAAGGAGAAAATTACAAGGCAGATGAGTTCGGTATAAACAAGATTCGGCCAAACGAGAACCTTCTCATTGTCTTCCACTTCTTTAGGCGGCAATCCTTGAGATATTCGATCATCGTTTGCCTTTCCTTTATACATGCCATACCAGACAAAAAAGCCAACCAGAAAAAGCATGGCGACAATGGGAACGTTATCCGGTTTGATGACGATCTCACGGAAATTGGGATCGGTCATGCTGAAGAGCATGAAGAGTGCACCTATAGGAAAAAGAATCTTTGCCCAGAGGGGAGTCCATATTTTTCGTGTAAAGAGGAGTCCGGTAAAGATGATCATGGATGCAGTGATCAAAATTTCAGGCTTGGTGATCCAGTTAATGAAAGCCTTGAAGTACTCCATGGATCCTCCTTTACATAGGGCCGGAAATTCCGCCGTCTTTTCGGACGCGCCAGAAGTGCACTGCCATCAAAATTCCAGCAACAACGGGAATGGCAACGCAATGAAGCACGTAAAAACGGAGTAAAGCGCCTGCTCCCACAAACCTTCCCCCGAGCAAGGCGAACCGCGCATCATCTCCCGCATGCACCAGCGCAACATCGCCGATTTTCAATAAACTTGCGCCAGGTCCTTCATGTCCCATAAAGGGTGTCGCGCGCGCCATATTGGATCCGACCGTGATCGCCCAGATTGCCAACTGATCCCACGGCAAAAGATAACCCGTGAAACTCAACAGCAATGTAAGAACGAGCAACAACACGCCAACCACCCAATTGAATTCGCGTGGTGGCTTATAACTGCCGGTCAAAAAAACGCGCAACATGTGCAGCCATACGGAAATGACCATCGCGTGCGCTCCCCACCGGTGCAGCTCACGCATGATTCCCAGAGGAATCTGTTCCCCCAATTCCACGATATCCATGTAGGCGTATTCGAGAGTCGGGCGATAATAAAACATCAAAAGCAATCCGGTAAAAACCTCAACCAGAAATAAGAAGAAAGTCAAACCACCCATGCACCATGTATAACCCAGCGCAATTCCGGATTTTCTGATGCGAACAGGATGAAGATGCAAAAATACATTATTCAGAACTGCGAGTGCTCTACCCCGTGTATCTTTTGGCACTGAGTGACGGAAAATGGATTTCCATACTTGCGAGCGGGTGATTTGGGACCAGATTCCTCTCTTTGGTGCAGCCATACTTACTCCCTAGCGCGCTTAAACACGAACGAATGATTCAGGATCATTCCATTCGCCTTTTTCTTGCTGATACTTTTTGCTCTTATCTACCACCAACTGGCCATCATCGGACAGCGAAACTCTCCATCTTTCCAGTGGACGTGGCGCGGGACCTTCAAAGTTGATTCCCGTAGGATAAAAGCCGCTTCCATGACACGGACATTTGAATTTTCCCTCGGCTTCAAGCCAGTTGGGAGTGCATCCCAAGTGTGTGCACGTTGTGCTCAAAGCGTAAATGATTTCCGGAGTCCGAACAATCCACGTGCTCTGCTTTTCTTTCCATCTTTCATCCACTTTTCCCACAGCATAGTCTTCCGGAAAACCAGCCTTAAAAGTCGCGGGTGGTTCAAACAAAACATTGGGGAACATGAAGCGCATGGTCGCTGTGGCGGCAACTCCCATGGCAGCAGTGAATGCGCCCCACGCAAGAGCCAACCACGTGACAAAACTTCTCCGGGATACTTTCTCTTCCTTTTTGGCGGGAGCAGGCTTTACAGGCGGTTCCAAAACAGGTTTCGGACCTTCGGTCATTCTTCCTCTCTATTTATTTGAATAACGACTCGTGGAATGAAAAATCAATCTTAGCGGAAAGGGTAATGATGTCAAGCTAAAAAAGGGGTTCACAGTGTTCAAAAAGTTCAAAGGGTTCAAAGTGTTTTTACTAAGCACTTGAACACCTTTAAACACTTTAAACACTTTGAACGTTTTGTACACTGTTTGAACCTGCGCATGGCAAGTTGCGTCTTATCCTTATGATATAATCGCGCAAGGTGAAAGCCTGCCCGAAGCATGAGGAGGTAACGAGATGTTTCAGCGCGTAAGGCGGATGTTTGCTGCCATGTTCAACTGGGTGATGGGCGCGACCGAGTCCCAGATGACCATTCCAATGTTAGAGCAGACGGTTCGTGAAATGCTTGACAGTTTGAAGACGCTTCGAGAAGCGACCGCTATGACTCTAGGTTTTGAAGCGCGGGCGGAACGTGAAGCCAAAGTAAAGAAAGAACGGGTGAAGACTTTGCAAATGCAGGCGGAAGAAGCTCTCCGTCAGGGAAATGAAAAGCTTGCCCGCCGGGCATTGCAGCTTCAAATGGAAGCGCAAGCGGAAATGGAGCGCGCTGATACGGTCTGGAAAACTTCCAAAATCCGGGCTGATGGAGCAAGAGCCAAGTTGAAAGTGGAAGAGGAGAAAGTCCAGGACAAGATTCGTAGGCTGGGTGAGTTGAAGGCGGTTGCTGCCATGAATGACGCTCAGAAAAGAATGCTGGAGATTACCGACAAATACAACATCGATGGTGCGATGAGCACTTTTGATTCCGCTGCTCAAGCGGTCCAGGATGAGTCGGATAAGCTGGCGGCACATGATAAATTGGTGGTCAGTGAAGGCGAAGAACTTGATAAAGAACTGGAAAAACTTACAGGGAAGGTGAAAGTCGATGCTGCCCTGGAAGACTTAAAACGAAAAATGGGATTGAGTAAGGAACCCGCCCCCATAGAACAGCCGGAAGTTCAAAAAATCTCTTCCGCATTCGATACGGAGAAGGAGAAGTAATTCTTCCTCCTATGAAAACATGGCGGGAAGATTTCATTTATGTACAAGCTGGTTTATAAAGACGGAGAGAAAGTTGTATCTTTTCCGTTCCAGCAAGGGGAAGTCCGTATCGGAAGAGCTTCCGATAATGATGTAGTCGTCAACGATTTTGGTGTTTCCCGGCACCACTCAAAAGTGACTGTGGAGAACAACCAATCCTTCATAGTTGATCTCGAATCCCGCAATGGAACCAGAGTCAACAACGTACTTGTTACAAAACGGCTGCTCAATGATGGTGATGAAATCAGTCTTGGAAAATTCATCATCCACTTCACAAAGACCACCGATGATCAGATTCAGATAGAGGAAGAAAAAGATGAGAATCTTTCCAGCCCTGGCACATTCATCAAACCGATCAGCGACATTCGAAGAATCATCCCGGAGTCGGTTTCTGCTGCTGTGGATTCTCCTGCTCACGAACCGGCCGCCATTCGGGATATACAGAAGAGCAATCAGATCCTGCAAGTTCTCATTGCGGTCGCAAAATCCCTGCTAACGGTGCAACCTCTGGATGAGACGTTGAACCTTGTTATGAATTTGATCTTTGACCATTTGCCGGCTGAACGCGGTTTCTTGATGCTCTACGATGAGCACACAAAGGAGCTTACTCCGAAAGTCGTGAAATACCGTAACCAGGCAGGCGATTCAGGAAAAATTACAATCAGCAGGACGATGACGAATAAGGTGTTTCAAGATAAGGTTTCGATTCTAACTTCCGATGCCCAGATGGATCCGCGCTTTGACGGTGGCGCCAGCATCATCTTCCACAGTATTCGATCTGCCATGTGTGCTCCACTCTGGAATAAGGATGATGTAATCGGCGTTGTTTTTATCGATTCGTCAACTCGATCCGGAACGTTTAGCACCGAAGATCTTGATTTACTCACAGCACTCGCGAACTACGCGGCAATCGGGATTGAGCAAGCCCGTTTGCATGAAAAAATAAAGGAAGAGCTCAAAAGGCGAAGCCAGCTGGAACGTTATCACTCTCCGGCGGTCGTCAACCGGATCCTTTCGATGAGTTCATCGGACAGCAGTATTGAAGCGCAGGAAATGGACGTCACCGTTTTGTTTGCCGACATCGTGGGATTTACGAGCATGTCGGAAAATATGGAACCGCACCGTGTGTCATTGATCTTGAATGATTACTTCACGGAAATGACTGATATCATTTTCAGCAATGATGGAACGCTCGATAAATTCATAGGGGATGCCATCATGGCCATTTTTGGGGCGCCGATCCCAATGGAAGATCACGCCATCAAAGCAGTAAAAACGGCATTGGAAATGAGAAAACGGTTGCAGGAGCTGAACGAAGAAAAGTTCACCACGGTGCCATTCCAGATGAGAATCGCAATCAACAGTGGAAGGGTTGTCGCCGGCGATATTGGTTCGCCGAAACGTATTGAATACACAGTGCTGGGAAATACTGTAAACGTGGCTTCGCGCCTGGAGTCATCGGTTGCGCGCCCCGACCAAATCGTGGTAGGGGAGAATACTCAGGAAATGATCGCCGATTTTGTAGAGACAAATTCTTTAGGACCTTTCAATTTGAAGGGACTGGAAAGGTCGATTATGGTATATGAGGTTCTGGGGGAAAAGTGAGGAGAGCAACACCGCAGAGACACAGAGACGCTGAGAAATGATTTCTCTTTCTTATCTCTTCAACTCCGCGTCTCCGCGGTGACCTTAAAAGAAACTCATGGCGATTTTCAAAGA
>JBKKAT010000827.1:0-4885 GCA_046714535.1 Acidobacteriota bacterium
GGCCAGCACGGGCGGCCTTTCTGCTTGACCGCCTGATCGAGCACGGCCAACGCGCCGGTGCCGTGCCCACCTATGTGGCCAACACTCCGTACATCAATACCATTCCCGTGGACAAGCAACCTCCATTTCCAGGGAGCCGGGAAATTGAACGTCGAATCAAGAGCATCACTCGATGGAATGCAATGGCGATGGTGGTTCGGGCCAACAAAAATGAGGTTGGCATCGGAGGTCATATTTCGACTTATGCGTCCGCTGCTACGCTGTACGAAATCGGGTTCAACCATTTTTTCCGGGGAAAGAGCGAGAACTATGAGGGAGATTGCGTCTATTTTCAGGGGCACGCATCTCCGGGAATTTATGCTCGAGCATATCTGGAAGGAAGAATTACGCAGGAGAAATTGGAGAATTTCCGGAATGAACTGGCTTCCGGAGGCGGACTTTCTTCGTATCCTCACCCCTGGCTGATGCCTGAATTCTGGGAATTCCCGACGGTTTCCATGGGACTTTCACCGATCATGGCAATCTACCAGGCGCGTTTTATGCGCTATTTGGAGGATCGCGGGTTGAAAAAACCGAGTGACGCCAAAGTCTGGTCCTTTATAGGCGACGGTGAGACGGATGAACCGGAATCGCTGGGCGCAATAACACTCGCTTCTCGCGAGAAATTGGATAATTTGATTTTCGTGATCAATTGCAACTTGCAACGGCTGGATGGTCCGGTTCGTGGAAATGGAAAAATCATTCAGGAACTGGAAGCTGCATTCCGCGGAGCCGGATGGAACGTGATCAAAGTGATTTGGGGTTCGGACTGGGATCCGTTGATCGCCAACGACAAGGACGGCATTCTGGTGAAACGGATGAATGAAGTCGTGGATGGAGAATACCAGAAATACATCGTTGAAAGTGGCGCGTACATTCGCGAGCATTTTTTTGGAGTCGATCCGCGGTTGTTGGAAATGGTGGAACATCTTTCAGACGAACAGCTTGCAAAATTACGCCGGGGAGGTCACGATCCTCAAAAAGTTTACGCGGCATACAAAGCGGCGGTCGAGCATAAAGGCGCTCCCACAGTGATTTTGGCGAAAACGATCAAAGGTTATGGTCTGGGGGAAACCGGTGAGGGTAAAAACATTACCCATCAACAGAAGAAGCTGAACGAAGATGAGCTTCGTGAATTCCGGACCCGATTTGGCATCCCGATTTCCGATGAAGATGTTGCCGATGCCCCTTTCTACCGTCCGCCAGAAGAGAGTCCTGAACTCAAATACCTCTCCGATCGCCGGCGAAAGCTGGGCGGTTACCTCCCGGTCCGGAAAAAGACCACGACACCGATTCAATCCACCCCGGATGATTTATTCGATGAATTTTTTAAAGGGACTGCCGGAAGGGAAGTCTCAACTACTATGGTATTCGTACGATTATTGTCGAAGCTTCTCAAGGATTCGAAGATCGGCGATTTTATCGTGCCGATTGTTCCGGATGAAGCGCGGACGTTCGGTATGGAAGCTTTATTCCGGCAGTGCGGAATTTATTCACACGTCGGCCAGCTGTACGAGCCTGTCGATGCGGATACATTGCTGTATTACAGGGAAGCGACCGACGGTCAAATCCTGGAAGAAGGAATTACCGAAGCAGGTTCCATGGCCTCTTTCATTGCGGCCGGGACTGCTTATTCCACATACGGAATCAACACAATTCCATTCTTTATTTACTATTCCATGTTCGGATTCCAACGAATCGGTGATCTCATCTGGGCTGCGGGAGACATGCGTTGTAAGGGGTTTTTGCTCGGCGGCACAGCAGGCCGTACCACTTTAAATGGAGAAGGCCTGCAGCATCAGGACGGACACAGCCACCTGATTGCTTATTCTGTCCCGAATCTGATCACCTACGATCCTGCGTATGCTTACGAACTCGCGGTTATTATTCGCGAAGGAATCCGCCGGATGTATGAGAACCAGGAAGATATTTTCTATTATTTGACGGTCTATAACGAGAACTATGCGATGCCACCGATGCCTGCCGATTCCAGGGATGGGATTCTAAAAGGGATGTACCGCCTCAAATTATCGGAGCTTCAAGATACAAATTTGAAGGCACAGCTACTCGGATCGGGTCCGATCTTGAATGAAGTGTTGAAAGCGCAGAAAATTTTGGAAGAAAAATACAAAATTGCAGCAGATGTCTGGTCGGTTACGAGTTACAAAGAGCTCCGTCGGGACGGTCTGGATATTGAGAGATGGAATCTTTTGCATCCGCAAGACACTCCCAGAGCACCGTATGTCACGCAGTGCCTGAATGGAATTGATGGAATTACGGTTGCCGCCAGCGATTACGTGAAAGCGCTTCCTGATTCCATTTCGCGATGGGTGCCAGGACGCCTTATGTCACTGGGAACGGATGGCTATGGCCGTAGCGATAGCCGGCGCGCTCTGCGTAACTTCTTTGAAATTGACGCTCGCTATATTACGCTTGCGACTCTCTACGGATTGCATTTGCAAAACAAAATCGATCGAGAGGTTGTGGCTCAGGCGGTGAAGGATCTGAATATTGATCCCGACAAAGCCAATCCCATGATCTCTTAATTAAGTGACTAGTGGCCGGTGACCAGTGACTAGTCACGCCACTCGATACTTGTCACTAGTCACTGGACACTAGACACTGAGGAAAAAATGGCGACAGAAGTAAAGTTACCTGAGCTTGGTGAAAATATTGATTCGGGAAATGTGGTTAAAATGCTCGTTCAAACGGGCCAGAAGATTGAGCCGGAGCAATTCATACTGGAACTGGAAACGGATAAAGCAACAATAGAAGTTCCTTCGCCGATTGGAGGAACAGTGAAAGAAATCCTCGTTCAGGAGGGTGGAAAGGCTCAGGTCGGACAAACGGTCATCATTGTAGAGGAAAGCGCGGAATCAAAACCTGCGCCGAAGAAAAAATCCGGGTCCAAGGCCAAAGAAGCGAAGCCGGAAGAACCGCAAAAAGCGGCCGAAAAGCCGAAGGTAAAAGAGTCGGAACTGGAGCCGGCCCGTTCGGATGAAACGAAAGAAACGGAAACTCCCAAAGAAGAACCGGTCAAAGAGGAAGAAGCGATAACGACTCCGTCCGAGGAAGCGGAGGAGCCTGCAGCAGAAGAAAAGGAATCAGAAATTGAGATTCATGAGGCAACCGTTTATCATCCCGCTAGCGCCGCTCCGCAGAAAGTCGTAGCTGCTTCACCGTCCGTTCGAAGAATTGCGCGAGAGATCGGAATCGATATCGCAGATGTTCCCGGTACGGCGCCAGGCGGACGAATTACGGTTGAAGATGTGAAGGGGTTCGCGCGCCAGATCCATCGTGGCGGACAAGCTCCGGCACTCCGTGGAACTGCGCCTACTCTTCCGGATTTTTCGCGCTGGGGGGAAATCGAACGAAAACCAATGAGCAACATCCGGGAGAAAACAGCTGAACGGATGGCGATTGCCTGGGCCAATGTCGCGCAGGTCACGCAGTTTGATAAAGCCGATGTAACAAGATTGGAAGAATATCGCACGAACTTTGGCGCAAAAGCTGAGGCCGCCGGAGGAAAGCTCACTGTGACAGCTGTTCTGATAAAAGTGATCGCCTCTGCGCTGAAAAACTTTCCGCAATTCAATGCATCGCTCGATATCACACGTAAGGATATCGTTTTCAAAAAGTATTATCACATCGGCGTTGCGGTCGATACGGATCGAGGATTGCTGGTGCCGGTGATCCGGGATGTGGATCGCAAAAACATCCTTCAGTTGTCCGCGGAATTGACCCAATTAGCGGAAAAAGCCCGTAACCGGAAGCTCTCACTGGATGAAATGCAGGGAGGAACCTTCACGATTACAAACCTTGGTGGAATCGGCGGCACGGCTTTTTCACCGATTGTGAATTTTCCTGAAGTTGCCATCCTGGGAATTTCCCGTTCGAACGTAGAGCCTTTTTACACAAATGGTTCGTTCGAACCACGTACCATGTTGCCTCTATCGCTCTCGTATGATCACAGAATAATCGATGGCGCCGATGCCGCTCGTTTTTTGCGGTGGGTCTGTGACGCCATCCGGGATCCGTTTCTCGTCGCCCTGGAAGGATAATGGACGCTGAAAAGAGTAGACTCGAGCAATTTAAGGAATTTGTGGAATTAGATCCATCCGATACTTTTTCGCGCTATGCGCTCGGAATGGAGTACCTGGGGGCATCGGAATTTCCTCAAGCCCTGGAACAATTTGAAGAAGTGATCAAGCGGGATCCCGCCGAACCGGCCGCATATTCGCAAGCCGCCATAGCGGCACAAAACCTCAATCAGATAGAACAGGCCCGCACCCTCCTTCAACAGGGGATTGAGGTCGCTTCAAAAAAAGGGGACCAACACTCCAAAGAAGAAATGGAAGCTGCTTTGGAGAAGTTGGAATCATAATCTAGCGCAAGGTTGCGCGGGCTCATATGTTTCGATCTATCCGTTTCTGGATCGTCTTAATCCTGAGTTTAGTCCATCTTTCTTTTCTGCCGGATATTCCAGATTTTCTCTACAAACATAAACCGTTTCCGGAGAGGATCCGGCTCGTAAAAAAGGAATTTCAGAAGGGAATTGTTCTTCCTTTATTTGCGCTGGAAGAGGATTATAACTACAAGAAAGCGGTGGATGAAATTGCTGGAACGGGCGCCCGATCGATTTCTTTTTTCGTGACAAATTATCAAGAAGATATTAGAAGTAATACGATCTATCTCAATTTGCGAGTTTCCGAACCCTTGAAACTCGCTGAAATGATCGATTACGCGCACAGTCGCGGGCTTAGTGTCTTTCTCTTTCCAACGCTGCATATCCAGCACCTCGGGGATCGCGAATGGCGAGGCGTTTTGAAACCTCAGGATCCGAAAG
>JBKKAT010000828.1:0-2566 GCA_046714535.1 Acidobacteriota bacterium
GGCTAAGCTAATCATGTCAATAATAGGATATATATATTTCTGCCCAGGGTTTCTATCCGATTGACGAAGTATTCACAAAGCCCAACAATCAAAAAACAAAAGTCTCCAATGAACAGGGCATTCGCCCTCCTCTAAAAATTCAGGTTTCCGCGCTAGCTTTAAGTCTGCTGGATTCCCTCGCGTATCAAGGGCAAGCTATGCCGGTCAGGCCTCAACCACTATTTGACACCTATCGCACCTTCGTTGAGTTAGACTTTAACGTATTGACTCACGAGTCAGGGGTAGTCATTGGCTATCTCAAAGGTTTCGATGATGCCTTGTTACCCTTTGAGGGCTATACGGCAGTCCGAGCATTTCTGCGCTCTTACTCTGCGAACCAAGCGACGTTCAATTCTTATCGAACCCATGTGGAGCGCTTGTTGTTATGGTCACTGATCGTTCATCGGCGGCCGATTCTGTCTCTTCGCCGGCAAGACGCGGAAGCGTATATGGAATTTTGTCTGAATCCTCCACCAACTTGGATTGGGCCGGTTATCCGTGCGCGATTCAGTCCGTCGAATGGCGATGCACCCATTGCTGCAAATCCTAAGTGGTGTCCTTTCACACTCGCAACTGGCAAGCGCGAACGAAAGCTGACTGTTGAAACTGGACAGGATTTCACGAAACGTCGTTATCAGATGTCGCAAGGAGCCGTTGCCCAAGTGTTTGCGGTATGCAGCAGTTTCTATGAGTTTGCTATTGATGAAGGCTTGACGGACTCGAATCCATTTCGTGCCATTAAACAGAAATCACACTACAAACAACGCCACACCAGTGAGGCGGCGACGAAAGCATTAACATCTCTGCAGTGGAACTATGTCTTAGAAACAGCCGAAACAATGGCTTCAGATCATCCGGCCCGGCATGAGCGCAGTTTATTTATCACCGCTACCCTCTTCTCTATGTACCTGCGAGTATCAGACTTGGTAGGGCGGGAAAACTGGAAGCCCTGCATGGGGAGCTTTACAAGGGACTCCGCTGAGAACTGGTGGTTTCATGTTGTTGGCAAAGGTAATAAAGCGGCCAAGATTAGCGTCCGCGATGAGTACATTGAGCGTTATCTGACTCGATATCGTAAATTTCTGTCGTTACCCGCCCTGCCCTCGCCAAACGAGTCCACTCCCCTGCTTACCACCACTGGGGGTCGGGCTGGGCTCTCGGATAGGCAGGTGCGCTCTATTATGCAATCTGTGTTCGATCAGGCCCTGCAGCGGATGCTAGAAGAGCGGCGATCAGACGCGGAGGTTGACAGCCTGCGCTCCGCCTCAATCCATTGGCTGCGCCATACCTCAGCAACATTCGATGCTCCCTTTCGAGACGCCAAAGATCTTCAAACAGACATGCGCCATAGCAGCCTGGGAACAACCCAGGACATCTATTACAACTCTCATGATGAAAAACGCGCTAGTTCTATCAAACGACTTGGGATGAAAGATCGTGGTTAATATCATTTGGATTTGCGGAGTTTATTCCGCCCAGAGCATCTTTGATGACACTGTTTTGTTCTTCTACTGGCTTGTGGTGGTTAGTGGTTGGTGGTTGGTGGTTGGTGGTTGGTGGAGTCATCATGATCGTTATGAAATACTCCAGAAAAAACAACGTAGCTTATGCATGGGAGTAGCGACGTGAGATGGTTTAGACGGGACAACCGTTCTACTTTCGAGCAAGAAAGAGAAAAGGCCTTCATAAAAAATCTGAACAACCTCAAAACCCTCGCCGTCACCGCGGATGGAGGCATGTCCATTGACCCCATAGAGATCCAGGACAAAGTTATAGCGGCGCGCTTAGAGCTTCGGCATTTCGTCACACTGAAAAGGGACAAATAATTTCTATGCAAGGTGAAGTAGGATTTTGTGATTGGCTTCCATGGTCGAACCGCAGTGACATTCCAGATAAGCACCTCCCTGGCGTTTACTTTATAGCTCGAAGCAAGCGCAAGCCTGACAACTGTCGTGTAAACAATGACTTCATCATCTACATCGGTGAGACCACTGGCCAGACGCTCGCTGACCGGCTTCGGCAATTCAATACTTCTGCCTTCAACGAGCGACCCGGTCATTCCGGAGGGAACACTTTTAGGATGACGCTGCTGGAAACGACTCCCCTAGAGCAGCTGTGGGTTTCCGCATGCCCAGTAGACATGGGCACCCCCTATACCGCGGCGTACATCAAGCATCTCGAGCGCAAATTGCTCTGGGAGTACGTGTGCACCTGGGGTCGCTATCCTGAATGTAATCGATCTTGATCGGCGAGCCTTTTGGGGGGATTACACGGCTTGGGCTGGAGCCCGTGCATCGCTATCTACTCCATGTGCGCAAGCACGAGTAGTTCCATCAAGGCATTGGTCACTACGCCAGCTTAGTTTTATACCGCAAGCCGAGAGGTACGCCATGTCAGATAAAAAAAATGCTCACCGCTCGGGAGGTCTACGTAGTGCTGCGCGATGCCCCCACGATTTCACGCTCAATACGCAGAATTACAAACGCCACTTGGGATGAGATCTATTGCGGGCTGATGACCGTTAACA
>JBKKAT010000829.1:0-4774 GCA_046714535.1 Acidobacteriota bacterium
GATCAAAACAAAACTTAGAACTAGAAAAAACTTTTTCATTTTCTTAGCCTCCATAAATTTTTGCTGCTACTAGGTATGTCAAAGTTCATGCCAGAGGTCTGAATAGATGCGATCGAGGAGAAAGATGGCTCCTGGTTTTGAAGGGTGACAAAGAAGTGTAATAATAAGTAACAGCGCGAAGCCAAAGGATACAAAATTGGAGAAAGGGGACGGCCATGTCTTGATTGTGGAGCATGACCGGAACTTTGGCTCTTCCCTTCAAAAAACTCTAGACGCAATCGGGTTCCAATCAGAGCTGGCAAAAGACGTCGACAAAGCTTTTGCAGCACTCGCAACCTCGACCGTGGATCTCATTCTATTAAACCTGCAGTTGGGGAAAGAATCGGGGATGCAATTTCTTCGGCAATTGACTGAATCAGGGAATCAGATTCCGGTTGTTGTGATAGCTGAGGAAGCGTCCATGGAGATGGTGGCAGAAGCATTGCATCTCAATGCTGTCGAATTCATAACGAAAGGCTCAGCAAAGGAAAGGCTCCACCAGATAATCGTTCAGGTTATGGATACGCAGCGAATCGAGAGCACTCAGAGCATCTTTGAGACGACCGGAACAACCATTCCACTAATCGGACAAACCCCTTCCATGATTGAGGTATATAAAGCGATCGCGCGAGTCGCAAGAACCGATTCAACAGTGCTGATCACAGGCGAAAGCGGCACAGGAAAAGAACTTGTCGCACGTGCCATTCACGAGCATTCTCTTCGCTCGAAGTGTCCTTTCATTGCTGTGAATTGCGGCGCATTGACCGAAACATTACTCGAAAGCGAGCTGTTCGGGCACATGAAGGGAGCCTTTACCGGAGCTCATCAGTTGCACCGTGGCATTTTCGAAAACGCTACGGGCGGTACAGTTTTCCTCGATGAAATCAGCGAAACCTCTCCTGCTCTGCAGGTGAAGTTACTCCGTGTGCTCCAGCAGCGAACCATTCGACCTGTCGGTGGGAATCAGGAAAAACCAATTGATATTCGAGTGCTTTCTGCATCCAATCAGTCTTTACAAACGCTGCTTCATTCAGCATTTCGAAAAGATCTGCTATATCGGATTGGTGTGATTAACATCCATCTTCCTCCGCTTCGCGAAAGAGTGGACGACATCCCGCTTCTGGCGAAACATTTTTTGCGGAGGCACAACCGGCGTCAAAATAAATCGGTAACGATTCCATCGCAAACGGTCGATTGGATGAAACAACTTCCATGGAATGGAAATGTGAGAGAACTGGAGAATGCAATTGAACGCGCTGTCACCATGAATGTCAGCAGTGAAATTCATCCGAGAGATTTCGTAGAGTTTGGACTTCCACTGGAACCCTCACAAATAGATGCAGCCGGCTCGAACACCGAATCGCTCGGTTCCATCGATGAAGTTACAAAAAATCACATCTTGAAAGTGTTGGGGAAAACCGGAGGTAGCAAAATGAAGACAGCCAAAATTCTTGGTATCGCCCGGCCCTCGCTCTACCGCATGGCAAAACGTCTTGGAATTGATCTGGATCGCGGGAAATCGTAGTTTCTACTTCCAACCCGGAACAGTTGAAGACATTTTTTCCAGATGAGCGACAACTTGAGTAATCCATACTTCGAGAGACTGCGGGCGTTTGTGCGGATCTTTCTGAAGTGCGTGCAAGAATAGATCGTCAAGATCTGGCGGAATCGCCTCCAGGTTCGAACTGAGGGGCGCCGGGGATTCCATTAATACCTTTGTAAAAAGCTCCGGCACGCTGTCCGCATGGAATACTCGTTTGGCTGTGAGCAGCTCATAAGCAACTACAGCAAGAGAAAAAAGATCGCTTCTCGCGTCCATCGCTTCCCCCCGCACCTGCTCTGGTGACATGTAAGCAGGAGTTCCCATCACAATACCCGATAGTGTAAGTGAGCTGTCTTCGTTTACGGATTTAGCGAGCCCGAAATCCAGCACCTTCGTTTGAAAACCGGAACCAGATGGAACGAGAAATAAATTTGCAGGTTTCAAATCGCGATGAATGATTCCCAGTGAATGAGTTGTACGCAGCGCCTCACCGACATGATGCAACACAATGGAAACTTGTTTGGGAGTGCCTGCTCCGTGTTGCCTGAGCGTCTTTTGCAAATCGCGACCTTTCAGCAATTCCATCACAAAATAGCTGGAACCATCTGCAAGCTCTCCGAAGTCATAGATCGTTACGACCCCGGGGTGCCGGATTTGAGCAATGAGCTGGGCTTCGCGCTTCACTCTCATTTTCATAATCGGATCGCTGGTAAATTCCGACGCGATGATCTTTACTGATGCAGAACGATCCAGCATTTCGTCGATCGCCTCGAAAACTGTACCAGTCGCGCCTTTTCCCAGATAGCGAATGAGCCGGTATCTATCCGCAATTCTTTGAGGAAAGAGATAGGGCGAGTCCAGCAGGGAACCATCCTCTTCACAGTGAGTCACGGAATCGGCATAGCAACGATCACAACGGGAACAAATCCGGACCGTCACGAGACCTTGTTCCTGCTTGACGGCTAATCGTTTTTGTTCGGATCGCGCAAGCTGATCGCGCATGCGAAGCATCTCCAGCGCGCCTCCAAGCTGATGTGAAAATCCTGCCAGCAAGCGCATCTGCGTTTCATCCCACGCCGCGCGTGTGCCGGAAACGACCACCACTCCATAAGTGTCTCCGGTCATACCGCGAACCGGAAACAGCATCTGCTTGTCCCTTGCTACAATATTAGCAGGCAGAGAACGTACTTCGTGCAATGAAAGAGGCGCAGCATTGCCTGGGACGAGCGCTTTCAAATGATCGTCTTCCACGGTCCAGACGCTCAGCTCTTTTGCGGTTAATGACACAGCAAGTTCCTCTGCTACCAGTTTTGCCCAGACAGAGACGTTTTCGAGCGCCTGAGGACCGGATTGTACGAGCCATGCAATTCGTTCCTGTGCCTCTCGCAACTTTTCATTTGCACGCCGTAGATCCACCGTTTGTTCATCAACGGTACGAATCAATTCCAGCTCTCGTTTTTTTAAACTCCAGATGCGGATCCGGTACGCCGCATAACCAGATGCGGTAAACGCCACGATGCATAGAGCCAGAAACCAGGTCGTTTGATAGAAGTAAGGTTTCAGATAAAAAGAAACGACAGCCGGCTTGCTCCACACTCCATCATCATTGCTTGCGATGACATGAAACCGGTACCGGCCGGAACGAAGATTCCGGTAATGAGCAAAGCGGCGCGTTTCTGCATGATTCCAATCACTATCAGAGCCTTCGAGTTTGATTCTGAAACGTACACGATCCGGAATCCGAAGGCTGGTCCCTGTGTACCGGAACTCTAAGCTACTGTTCCTGGGATCCAATGTGAGTTCGCGATTGAAATAGTCACCGGTAGGAATTTTATGATCATCCACAAGAACATCTTCGATGATCACACCGGGAAGAATCTTGTTTTGAGGGATTCGCGCGGGGTCGATTAAAACTGCGCCACGGCTGGTTCCGAACCAGAGTTTTCCATCGAGGGTTTTGCATCCGCCCGCGTAAGTATCTTTGGATAGCAAACCATCTTCTGTTCCAAAGGTTACCGATGTAAGGCGTTTTATCTTTTGTTCCGCAAAGTCCAGCAATTCCTTCCTGGAGATCCAGAAAATTCCACCGCTGCTCCCGATCCACAATCGTTGATGATCATCTTCCATTAGAATTTCTATTTTGTCGTTGAAGAGGCCGTCTTTCGTGGTGAAGGCATAAAACTTACCGTCCCGAAAGAGATGCAGTCCTGTACCATATGCGGCGATCCAGAAATTCCCCTGTTTGTCTTTAAGCATCGAGGAAATATTTCCTTTTAATAGTTTCGTATGTGTCAGTTTCCCGCTCTGCATTTGATCGAGACCAAGAGAAGTTCCGATCCATAAAATCCCTTTCTCATCGTTGAAAAGACTGTTTACATGATTGCTGGAAATGCCTTCGTTCGTGGTAATCGTGGAAACGACTCCGTTCTTCATTTGATATAAACCGTTGCGCGAACCAACCCATAAAATCTCGTTCTGATCCACAAGCAGATGCGGAATACTATTTCCCAATTTAGTCGAGTCGATCGGGACATCCCGGAATTGGCCGTTCTGATAAACCTTGAATTGATCGCGGCATGCAATCCAGAGATTTCGTTTTTGATCTTCATAAATGTCATAGATCGTAGCTTTCAGTTCTGATCCATTTTCGGTGGAAGGAACAAATCTGCCGTCCACGAATCGATGCAAAGCTCCGTCGGTTCCTGCCCAGATGGTGCCGTGCGAATCCTGGAAAATGTCAAAAACCTGTTCACCGACAAAGCCTTCATTTGTAGAAAAAACAGTCACTTTGCCATCCCGAAGCTGATTCACACCTCCGGTACCTGTTGCCAGCCACAGGCTCTGCTCACTATCTTCGGTGATCGCATAAATGTAATCGCTGGCCAATCCTTGTTTGGCAGTAAGAAGTGAAAATTTTCCATCGCGATATCTGTTGAGCCCGCCGCCCAGAGTTCCAATCCAGAGATTGCGCTGCTGATCTTCATGAAGCGCGAAGATGTGGTTATCTCCCAGGCCGTCTTTCGTGGTGAAAGCTGTAAATTTTCCGTTACGAAATTGATTGAGGCCACCACCCGCAGTTCCAATCCAAATATTCTTATCGTGATCTTCCAGGAGCGTGTAAATCCGTTCGTTCGATAAACCGTCTTTGGCAGTGAAGGTATCAAATTTACCGTTTCGCAATCGGTTTAAGCC
>JBKKAT010000830.1:0-6287 GCA_046714535.1 Acidobacteriota bacterium
AACGCTGTAGTTCATTCATGACGGACCTCCTTACGCATACTGTAGTAGCTAAGGAGGTCCTTTTAAATTGCAATAAAACGATTCGCTCAGCCTTTCACCGGCGCGTCCGCGCGCCTAAGTTCAACAACTCGCTCCAGCGGACGGCAACCGTGCCTCACTTAGTCTTGTCGCTTGCAATTCGGTTCACTTGGTCAGGTGCACGGCAAGGCTTTATTAGCTATCATAGTCTTGTGCCCCCGCAGCGGTTGCAAGCGCCAAGCCTTCGTTCGGCACGGCTGCCGCCGCTGAGCTCGAGCGTTCGGCCTCGCTAGCATTACCTTTCTGCCATGAATTTCGAATGGGACAAGCAAAAAGCAGAATTAAACCTGGAAAAGCATGGAGTTTCCTTCGAAGAAGCATCCACGATTTTCGGGGATCCGTGTGCTCGTTATGCCCGATCCGCGGCACTCTCAGGATGAATCGCGTTACGTCGTGCTTGGTCGTTCTTCCTCCGGCAACCTGTTGGTTGTCATAGATGTCGAAAGAGGCGATAATATTCGTATCATAAGTGCTCGTCAGGCAACACCTCGCGAGAAAAGAAGATATGCCCAAGGCTAAGAAAGACACAATCGACGAAGACATGCTTCCTGAGTACGACTTCACTAATGCCGTGCGGGGCAAGTATGCCGAACGGTATCACCAGAAGACGAACATTGTTGTGCTGGAGCCCGATGTTGCTCAAGCTTTTCCAAATGCGAAAGCCGTCAAAAAAGCGTTAAGGTCACTCGTAAAGAAGCAGCAAGCAAAATAGGTTTAGAAGAGCGATGCCGAACGACTCGCTCCAGCCGACAACCCCTCAGCCTCACTCAGTCCTGCCTCTTGCAATCTGGTTCACTTGCTCAGGTGCACAGCAACGTTTTATCAGCTATCATAGTCGTGTGCTCGGGAACGGTTGCAAGCGGCAAGCCTTCGCTCGGCACGGCTGCCGCCGCTGAGCTCGAGCGTTAGACCGCGCTAAAGGGAGCTGTTATGGACTCGCGCACACTTCATGCTAGTTCCGCCGTAGCCGGCGCCCTCGGCGGCATCGGCATCGTATTGCTTGATCTGTCGCAAATCGTCGGCGACGTTCCGCGGCAAATGGTGGGTCTGATCGAAATACCGATCACAGCGCTTGTACTGCTGGCTCTACCTGGCCTCTATCTTTGGCAGTCTGCGAAAGCCGGGCTTTTGGGCCTCGTCGCGTTCGTCCTAACATTCGTTGGCGTCGCACTGGGCATGGGCCACTTTTACTTAATGGCGTTCGCGCGTTCCGTGCTCACCGAATGGCCCGACGCGGCAAAAGCGGTGGGAAATGCCGCCAGCATCGTCGCGCCCTTCGAACTGTTAACGTTCGTCGGCGGGTGGGTTTTATTTGGCATCGCCACTTATCGCGCCAAAGTTTTTCCTCGGCCAGCAGCCGCCATGATCATTATTGGCGTTGTCTTAGTGCTAACTCGTCCATTGCTGCCTGTAGACGGACCCGTGGGCGGCACCGTGATCGGTGCGGCCATCGTCTGGCTCAGCGTTACGCTTTTCCGGACCGCACGGCGTGCGGTCTAACGACTTAAGAATTAGTGTGGCGCGATGCGGGAGCCCGTGAAGCTCAGTAAGTCAGAGCGGGTTTAAATTTTCCTGTTAGCTAAGAAGAGCCGCCACAAAATTTGTTGTTGAACTAAACGGTGGGACTAATTGGAGTTAGAGGTTGGTTTTCTTTTCGCTTTGGATGATGAAGGATGATGATCGTGAAATGATGAAGCGGAAAGTGATAGCTGAATTTTGTTTTATGAGATCTGGAGATGGTCAGATGTTGTGATTTTGGACAGAGGTGTTTTGTCAGTAAGTGATGCCGGGAACGACAGGGTGACAAATGTTTGAGTATTGTGGGAAATCTCATGGCGATCGACTTTCCAATTCGATTGATTGCCTGCGAGGAATGGGCTCGAGAAGGATCATGGGAGCAGCACAATTGGGGCAAGGAGTTGTTTTTGGATTCGGCTCGTGTCTCTCGGGTTGAGGCTCTGAGAGGCTCAGAAAGCTTTACGGCAAAGGGCGATGGAGGAAGCTGAAAGGAGTTGCTCGGGTTCGATTCCGACGTGGCATAAGTCGGCTGGCCGAGTTACAGTGGTATGAAGCATCCGGAATTAGCAAACGAGAAGTGCGAATTAAAAGATACTTAGATTAACAGCATATGAAACGCAAGAAAGGTCCTCACCAATTTGTAGTTTGCGTCAAGAATCGAGGCTATCGGGCCTCATTGGAGTTGCGGAAAATTTACGAGATGATTCCCGATGAAGATGCCGCTTCGACAGGGCACGTAAGGATCATTGACGAATCCGGTGAAGATTATATGTATCCTTCGGAGTGGTTTTTGGCTATTGAGCTGCCAAAAGCAGTAAGCAAGGCCCTTCTGAAAGCATCGTAAGAGTTGCCGGCGAACAAGTCGATGCAGCGGACAACGCCTGCGCCTCACAACGTCATGGCGCTTGCAATCCGGTTAAGATGCTCAGGTGTAAGTGTGAGGCTTTTCGGCTATTATGTTTGTTGTCCGGGAAAGTTGCAAGTGTCATGCCGTTGCTCGGCTCGGCGTTGCCGCTGATTTCCGGCGGGAAATGCAGGAGTATCCGTGTTGAATCGAACGTTTAGACAAAGATCGCCGATAATCTTAATCACAATCGCCATTGTGGCATTTGGGCATGTGGCAAAAGCTTCGGAAGCTCCAGCCGATTCATCGGAATTGGCACGAATCGCCTCACTGCGATATGAGTATGTCTCCGCTTGGAAGTCTGGTAACGGTGAAGATGTTGCTCGTCTTTATACAAATGACGGCATCGTACTCTATCCCAATAATCCAGCAGTTGTGGGTCAGGAAGAGATAGTTAGATATTTCAATCGTTTCTTTGATGAATTTGACCCGAAGAACTTCGAGCTTACTTCCAAGGAAGTGAAAATTGCGGGCGATTGGGCATTTGATCGTGGGACCTACCGCCTATCTATCACACCGAAAAAGGGAGGCGAGGTTATCGAAGATAACGGGAAATATCTGGTTATTCTTCAGCGCCAAGCAGATGGTTCATGGAAAGTTTCCAGAGACATGGACAACAGCGATAAGCCGATACCTAAGTAAACTGCCGGCGAACAAGTCGATGCAGCGGACAACGCCCGCGCCTCACAACGTCATGCCGCTCTATTAAAGGAGATGTCAAGCAAAAACACTTCCTGTTTCATTGCGCCAGATCCTTGAGACATGGCGGTTTTCCCAAACTAGGACCATCTTCTATTTTTTGCAAATCCAGAGAAATTGCCTCCTCAAATCAAGGAATTTCTAAACACTCAAACTGACTCGTACGGCGAACAATCTGGAATGCTAGGCGTGTTGCAGTATCGTCATGCGCTCGATTCGCTGAGCCAGCGGCGGATGCGAATAATTCAGGAAAACGTATAAAGGATGCGGGGTGAGATTGGAAAGATTTTTGATGGACAGTTTCCTGAGTGCAGCGATCAGATGATTCGCTTCACCGAGTGTCTTGACAGCATACTCATCCGCCTGTAACTCGTGCCGGCGGGAAAGAGCGTTCATCACGATGGATAACAGAAAGGAAATCGGTTCATAGAGCATTCCAAAGAAAAGCAGTCCCGCGTAAACCGATGGCTTCTCCATATAGAAAGCCTCAAACAATTCTGGACTGCTCAAGAATAAGGACATCAAATAGAACAAAACGAACGATTGCAAAATACTGACAGCCATCATGATGGGAACATGTTTTTTCTGATAATGTCCGATTTCGTGCGCCAGCACCGCTACAACTTCAGGCATCGTCTGTTGTTCCACAAGCGTATCAAACAGAGCGATCCGTTTGTTCTTGCCGAAACCGGTGAAAAATGCATTTGCTTTGCTGGAACGCTTGGAAGCATCCACCACGTATACGTCTTTGAAAGAAAATCCGACGGATGAGGCGTAATCTCTGATTGCCTGTTTTAATTCTCCCTCCGGAAGAGGTGTAAATTTCAGAAACAGGGGCATGATCAACACGGGAGAAATGAATTGAATCACGAGCATGAATGCGGTTGCGAACAACCACGCGTAGAGCCATGCGAGGTCTCCTGTGGATTCGAAGAACCAGAGAATCATGGCAAGGAAGGGAGCGCCCAGCACGATCGCGAGAAACAATCCTTTCAGCCGGTCCAGAATGAAAGTGCGTAAGGTCGTTCTATTGAACCCGAATTTTTCTTCGATCACAAATGTTCCATAGAGATCGAACGGCAAGGCGAGCAAGCTGCCGGCAAGTCCCAGAAGAAATATGTACAAGATGCCGGTTACGATCGATCCGTATCCCCACGAACGAACGATCTGATCGAGCCAGTTGAATCCACCCGCGAACCAGAAGATCAGAAAAATGACGAGATGAATTGCCGATTCCAGCAAATGAAATCGCGTTGTTACTTTTGTGTACTCCTGGGAACGCGCGTATTGTTCAGGATCATACAAATCGCGAAATTGCGAAGGAACATGAGGATCCAGTGAACGAAGATTCAGCCAGCGCGCGATCATGTCCACGAAGAATTTTCCCAAGACCGTAGCAAGGATGATTACGCCGAAAACATTCATAGCAGGAGATTATACGCCATGCCGGCTAAAGCCGGCGGACCACAATGCCGGCTAAAGCCGGCGCTGCATTGAAGGGGGTTCCTGCTAGAATATGTACTTCCAAAACATAAGGAGCGAGCATGAAGAAATTATTGATCTGGCTTTTCGTATTCGTTTTGACACTAGGCACGACGATTTCCGCAAAGGAAAAAGAGGAAAAGAAAGAAAAGGAAAAACCGAAATGGGATGTGAACAATCCAGCGTCATCCATGAAGGAGATCAGCATCGACACGAAGGAAGGAACGTGGTTGAGTCTGGATGTAAGCCCGGACGGCAAACAGGTCATTTTTGATTTACTGGGCGACATCTATTCGATTCCGTTTGCAGGTGGAGAAGCCAGAGCGCTGACGCAGGGCATTGCGTGGGACATGCAACCCCGCTTTAGTCCGAACGGCAAATGGATCGCCTTTACAAGCGATCGCGCGGGTGGAGACAACATCTGGATTATGAAAAGCGATGGATCTTCTCCGCAACAGGTCACGAAGGAAGACTTCCGCTTGCTGAATAGTCCCTACTGGTCCCCCGACAGCGAATTTATCGTTGCGCGCAAGCATTTTTCCTCCTTACGTTCTCTTGGCGCCGGAGAAATGTGGCTCTACCATCGCTCCGGTGGCGAAGGCGTTCAGCTCACCAAAAGACCAAACGAGCAAAAAGATGCGGGCGAGCCATCGTTTTCGCCGGATGGACGATATGTGTATTTCAGTCAGGACACAACCCCCGGTCTATTCTTCGAATACAACAAGAATTCCAATGATCAGATCTATGTCATCCAGCGACTCGACCGGGAAACCGGCGAACTGGCGCCGTACATTACAGGTCCCGGCGGCTCCATCCGGCCGACCCCCTCACACAACGGAAAATCGATCGCATTCATTCGCAGAATCAGGGGCAAATCCGTTCTCCACGTCAACGATATTCAATCAGGAGAGATAACACCACTATTCGATGGACTCGATCGGGACATGCAGGAAGCGTGGGCAATTCACGGAGTGTATCCCTCCATGGCGTGGACTCCGGATGATTCGGCAATTGTTTTCTGGGCCTCCGGTAAAATCAAGAAAATTGATGTGGCAACAAAACAGGTCAATGAAATTCCGTTTCACGTAAAAAGCGCGCGGAAAATTCAAGATGCGCTCCGGTTTCCTGTTGCCGTGGCTCCCGGGGAATTTGATGTGCGCATGCTTCGATGGGTTCAGGTAGCACCACAGGAAAACCAGGCCGTCTATGAAGCGCTGGGACACATCTATACTCGTTCATTGCCGGAAGGAAAACCACGCAGATTGACCAGTCAGAATGACCATTTCGAACTCTGGCCCTCCTATTCGCGCGATGGAAAATGGATCGTCTACACAACATGGGATGATGAAAAACTCGGCTCCATTCGAATCGCATCAGCAACGGGTGGTGAAGGGAAAGTGGTTGTGGAAACAACGGGACATTACATGGAGCCGGTCTTCACCCCTGACGGAACCAAAATTGTTTACCGCACAACCGCCGGTGGATTCTTGACTTCTCCGCGTTGGTCGCGCAACCCCGGCATCTACTGGATTTCCGCGCAAGGGGGCAAATCCACATTGATTACAAAGAAAGGAACACGTCCTCATTTCGGCTCTGGTAATGATCG
>JBKKAT010000831.1:0-3248 GCA_046714535.1 Acidobacteriota bacterium
TTTTGATAACATTCGATCCAACAAACTTGGTTCAGACGCAATCAATACACTCCTACTAAAACTGCAAAAAACACTGCCTTCACGCGAGAAAATCGCGATCGAACGCCAAAGACAGGAACAGGAAAAAAAAGCGAAAGAAGCTGAAGAAAAAAAGGCACGAGAAAATAAAACGCAACAAAAAGCAAAGCCCACGAAAACCCGACCAGCCACTCCCAAAAACAAGCCGACGAAACCTAAGCAAACAGCACCTGTTGCTATTCCCGGACCAGAACCTCAGAATCCGATTAACCAAAAACAACAATCATTATTTGGAGAATGATCATGAATGAAACCCCCGCCAAAATAAAATACGAAGGCCAGGAGGTATCCCTTCCTGAAGAAATAGCAGCCGATGATTCCAAACTCAAAGCCGCCTTAGTAACCGTATGGCCATCGATATCGACCAGTACGATTGAACGCACTCGTGAAGATGGAATGCTTGTCGTAACCTGCACAAGAAAAGCGGGAACCAAAGGCTCGTTAACGCTAGACATCATTGGAAGACTACAAAAAGCTCCACAAAACCGGAATCCGGCCGTCCAGCTCGCAACAAAACTTCAAGCAATTCAACAAAACGGTCAGCTCACGCCAAAAGTACTTGGCTCCTTCGGAAAAAGAATCCACAAAGCAATCACCCAAGGCGAAAAACATCGAGCCCAGATCAATCAAACAATCAGAATCATCTCAAATCTTCCCGGCAGACCCTCCAACAAAGTACCTTCCGGTTTCTGAACATGTCCCGAAACGACGATCGAGTATTACGTGCCCAAGACGCAATCACTACCCTCCAGCAATACGCACTGCTATCTGCTCAAGGAGAAGTTTTCACCCATTTTTTCCCTAGAAACGCCAACGACGCCCGGCTTCTTAACCGCGGATCGTCAGCTTCTTCCAAGATGGAAGAAAAACTCATCAAAGCAATGGAGAAATTGTTTCAGGTTGAAATAATGGAGCAATATGCATGGGAAGATCAGGAATTCGAGCCTCTGCAGGAAATCCCCTTTCACCCGTGGTTTCCACACGATGATGAAGCCATCTACGAGTACGCCGACCAGCTCCCTGAAGCAGAAAGGCTCGCCGCACTGCTGAGCTGGAATCCCTATCCGGATCAACTCGAAGAACAAATCGCAGAGGCATTTTCCCTGAATGTTTCTCCCGATCCAATCAACATTCCAAGCGACCTCCAACCAATCATAAGTTCTTTCGATGCACAAAAAGTACCCATCAAGTTCTTCGCAGACTCACTGAGAATCGTAAACCGGGCCACAGGCAATTATTGGTTTGACGGCCTCTGTATGTGTGGAGGTGGTTGCGGGTGCGGAATCCCATGGAATGTGGCCGATATTAACACCGTAGCATCGCAGCTCAAAAAAGCCAAAGCCATCAGCAAACGAACATCACAAATTTCCTCCTGGATTAGAAAAGATCCGAACGCCAACATCCCGGTGCTACTAAATTTATTTTCACCACTATGAACAAAGAAATCCTTGCAGCACTCTTCTTCTATGATGGGCAATATGAATTCCATCACAACTGTGGTGAAAAAAGTACAGTAAAGTTTCTTTCTCCCAGAGATATCGCTGCCGCGTTCCGCGAATCTTCAATTGATTCCGGCTGGATCCCCCCGGAAATCGTGCGGATGGGCCAAATCACTACTACCAGCTTCGCAATGGCCTGGTTTCCCCCAAAACAACACACATGCCCTTTTATCGCAAACGACAACTCAATCGTTCAAAAAACAATTCCCCTCCCAGGACTCCTTTTCGCCGGGAAAGGAAAAGAATACGCAGTTTGGGCAACCTCCCACAGTTTTTCACCAGAAAAAAATCTCTATCATGCGCCACTACCGAACGTGCATCCAAACGGAAGCATTTGCTGGGGTACCAATCGACCGCCGGAATGCACCCCTCAACAACTGAGGGAAGCTTTTTTGATGTTTATACATACGCCATTCAACAGAGATTTAATTGCCGGCAAATCAAAAAAACACCCACGCGATGTCCGCAAGCGGCTTACCGAACTAGAAAACAAAAAAACCTACCCTGAAAACGATCTCATTCCAGTTGGTCAGGTACAAAAAATAGCTGATTCCTGGCTGGGAATAATATAAAGATAAAAATCGAAAAGATTACATGATCCAATACACACTCGCACCAAAAAACGGAATCTTGCCCCCCACCACGGCACTCCTTCAATATGTACTTGCGGAAAACGGGATCTATCTTCGAGCATCAAGAAAAGGACTCGACGCAAACATCCAAGTGGCTCCGTGCGAAATCCGCGGAGTGCCACCACTTACTCCATTCGTTACTCTCCAACAACGCGTACCAATCAGGTTACTTAACGAAATGCTGGATAGATCACGCGCCGCTTGCAAAAACGAACCGCGTGAAATTCTTTTTCATCTCACTTTCGATTCCAATCAATGGTCCCTAATTGAGCCTGCACAACACGCAACCTCAGTATCCGTCCGTCCGGTGGAAAACGCCGAAAGCACTCGTAACGCCTTAATCGAAATTCACAGCCACCACGAAATGCCGGCACGGTTCAGTCTAATGGACGACCAAGACGAAAGCTCAGGCTTCCGGATCTTCGGAGTCCTGGGCAATATTTTCACAAAACCCAAAATCAATCTCCGCATTGGCATCCATGGGTATTTTGCGCCCGTAGCGCTTAAACAGGTCTTCGAGTCATGAATACAATTGATCTTTCTTTCCTTCAGACGGCCACATTAGTGCTCGGGGAATATGACCGCCTTCAGCTTGTTCTTACCGGCTGCGGAGGCACAGGATCTCAATGCGCAAAGGCGATCGCTCAAGTTGCAGCAGCGCTCATAGAAAAAGGAACAGAAGTCAAAGTAACTTTCATTGATCCGGATACTGTCGAAGAAAAAAACGTTCCCCGCCAACTTTTCTGTCAAGCAGAAATCGGCACGAACAAAGCGCTCGCACTGGCCCGGAGATACAGTGGTGCATGGGGAATCCCAATCGAATCAATACAAAAATCATTTCACCCCAGGTTTCTCGATAACGCCCATAGGTGTCTGAAAATTATTATTGGATGCGTCGATAATCCCCACGCAAGAAAGCAAATAAGTAAAACACTCAGGACATCACGACGAATTCAGGATGGCGCTCCATCGCTATGGTGGCTCGACGCCGGAAATGACTTCCAATCCGGCCAGGTACTGCTTGGATCCGCTTACGCAG
>JBKKAT010000832.1:0-3373 GCA_046714535.1 Acidobacteriota bacterium
AAGGATTTGCTAACAGCGTTCCCTTCAAGAAAAAAGAATTCCCGCGACTATCTGAAAGGCATTATCGCATCGCTCAAGGTTTTGATTCAGCAGCAGTCCTCGTAACAACTGCAGGGATTCAAGCGGCTGCTGCCGAGGAAAGATTTACGGGAGAGAAAGCAACGGGTGCTTTCGACGAACCCAACACTGAAAAGAAATGAAGTCGAAATGCTTAGCTGAAAAAAGAGAGAGAGGTTGCGAACGCAGGAAGCCGACTTTTGCGAATGTTTCCAACTGGTTCCTAATTTCAGCCGGTTTCATGATCGCCATTATGACAAAATGAGTAGAACAATTCTAATCGAATCGAATCACGATCCTGTTTTGACAACAAGGCGTTTATAATTATCCTGAATAAACATGAGCCAGGAGAAAACACAAAATCTTGATCAAGAGGCCCTGTCAGAAAGGTTTTTGGAATACCTGACAGGGAGTTGGATGGCTCAAGCCATTTACGTTGCAGCTGAATTGCGCATTGCGGACCTGCTGGCAGCAGGACCTAGAACAAGTACAGACCTTGCGGTTGCCACGAATACTCATGCGCCTTCGCTGCATCGCCTTCTTCGAGCTCTTACCACCATTGACATCTGCAGAGAGCGTGCGGACGGTTCCTTCGAGATCACAGAAATGGGCTTGTTGCTTAAGACCGGTATCACCGGATCGTTGCGTTCCTGGGCCTTATGGTGGGGAGCTTATCTTTGGCCGGTTTGGGGAAGTCTTCTTTACAGTGTTAGGACAGGCAAGAGTGCCAGAACACTGCTGACCGGAACGGAGAGTTTCGAACATCTTCAGCGGGATCCGGAAGCAGCATTGGTTTTCAACGAGGCAATGGCTGAGCTGACCAGACTCGCCGGCGAAAGCATTGTGCGCGCGTACGATTTCTCAGGGCTAAAGCGGGTCACGGATGTTGGGGGTGGGTATGGAGAATTACTCCTCTGCATCCTCAAGGCGAATCCAGAAATTTCAGGAGTACTGTTCGATCTGCCTCATGCGATTGAAGGCGCCAAAAGACGCTTCGATGAAGCCGGCCTGCTCTCCAGATGTGAATTTGTTTCCGGCAACTTCCTGGAGTCGGTTCCTCGCGGCTCGGATTTATATATGCTAAAGAGTGTTATCCACGATTGGGACGACGAAAAAAGCAAGCTGATTCTTGAAAAATGTCGTGACGCGATGTCGGAAGGGGGACGATTGCTCCTTGTTGAGCGGGTATTGCCCGGCCGTTTGGAGATCTCGAAAGCTCACCAGGCGATAGTTCGTGGCGATCTCACGATGCTCGTCGCTTTGGCTGCCCAGGAGCGAAGTGAAACCGAGTTTCAAGTTCTTTTAAACTCAGCAGGCTTTTTCCTGACCCGGATGATCAAAGCCTGCGTAAACTTCAGCATAATCGAGGCGATTCCGTCTTCCTGACATTCCGCTCAAGTTCATGCATGGACGCCCAAAAAGATGCTAAGATGTCTGAACAAAATGGAAGCGGGATAATGTTAAAACTCAGCCCAGTCGTACTCGATCTTCTAACCAGAATGTTAACAAGTCACACGTACCGGGAAAAGCTTGGCGCAGAACGCTTCAAACAAGCTATTGATATGACGATTTCACCTCAGGAGAAATTTTATTTTCAAAGAGTGGTATACGAGGAAGAACAGCACTTTTACGGATGTTTGGAAGTTGGAGACGAATTAGGCATTAACTTAAAAGAGCTCATTAATGCCCGAATGCACAAGGAACCCCCGGGAATACCGGTGTTTTACACCTGGCTGGATGTTCTGCTGGCACATGCATTTAACGATCAAGCCGGCTATTTTGTGCTTCAGGGATTGACTGGATCCAGCATCGAGGTATACGCAAGCCTCGCGGCCAGATTAATAGAAGAGGAAGAATCGCACGGAATACAGGGGGCTAAAATGCTGATTAGGTATCTCAACCAGTTGGAAAAATTAGATTCCTCAGTCCTGGCTTCAATCCTGAATCATCTTGACGCAGCAGCAAGGTGCATAGGAAGACCGAATAGTCGCAAGGATACAGAGGCCGTTCGACTACATTTGAAATCCCGAAGTTCTGCAGAGACAATGGAGGAATTCTGCAGCTATGCAGATGGGATCTTGAAGCAGCTATCTTGCGAGAACCTTACGCCGTTGGCAAAAAGATACCTGCTCTAACTAAAGACCTATTCTTTCCTGAGTGGTCGCAGTACGAACTAATTCGATATGCGCACCCAAGCCCGCAAGTGTGGGGTACTCGAATAATGTTTTTAACGGCAAATTCAATTGGAAACTGCTGCGAATGCGCGATAACACCCGAATTGCCACAAGGGAGTCTCCACCAAGATCAAAAAAATTATCGTGTCTTCCCACCTGCAAAAGGCCCATTACTTCCCGCCACACTCCAGCAAGACTTTCTTCAACGGGACTCACTGGTGGCTCGTTCGCATCCGTTTGTCCAGTGAGTATATTATCAGGAACCGGTAAGGCGTTGCGATCTACCTTACCGTTTTGTGTCAACGGCAGAGTACGCAACGGGACGAAGACAGATGGCACCATATACTCCGGCAGCTTGCTGCGTAAATAGTTCCGTAGCTGATTACTAATGTCTGCTTCACTCTGATCCCTGAGTACTACGTACACAACCAGGCGTTTGTCATTTTTCTGATCCTCGTGTACCACAGCCACCGCCTGTAGCACGTTCGGATGCCGCGTGATTACTGCCTCAATCTCGCCCAATTCAACCCGATAGCCTCGTACTTTCACCTGATGATCGCGACGACCCAAAAACTCAATGTTGGCGTCCGGCAAGTAACGAGCCAGGTCACCAGTTCTGTAGATAAGATCCTTTGGATCTTTGTTGAAGGGGTTACGCAAAAACTTTTCCGCCGTTAAGTCCGGACGGTTGAGATAACCCTCGCCCACTCCGTAACCACCAATGTAAATTTCTCCCGCAACGCCGATGGGTACGGGATTCATAAGCCGATCCAGGATGTAGACTTTAACATTAGGAAGCGGTCGTCCGATAGGAATGGACAACAGATCTTCTGTTTGTTCCAGATTGGCTTCGTATACGGTTGACGTACCAGTGGCCTCCGCTGGGCCATAAGCATTGAACCATTTAATGCCTACTTTGGCTTTTTCCTTCCAGACGGCGAATAGTTCCGGCCGGACTTTGTCCATTCCGGTAATAACAAGCCTCAAGGATGAAGGAAAAGGCAGATCATCGTGAGCCATGATCGTCACCCATTCATGCCAGTATGCGCTGGGCAATCCAACCACAGTAATCCGCTGGTCCTCTAAGAGTTGCAGGAAATCTATGATGGAGGGGATTTCCGTATCAGGCCGAAGAACGAGCG
>JBKKAT010000833.1:0-2876 GCA_046714535.1 Acidobacteriota bacterium
GTTTGTAGGGGCGCCGCATTTGCAGTTTTTCAAATGCTGCGCCCGTTTCATTTTCGGGCGAGCATTCGCAAAAATCGCGAATGCACAGCCGCTACAGGTTTACAAGACTTATGAAGAGTATTTTGATTTTGGTTTTGATTCTCGTCTCCGGTGTAACCGCATACGGTGGAACCAAAGAAGACATCGCGCAGATCCAGAGAAACTTGATGGAGATCCAGCAGCAGTTCTGGGATTTGGAAAAAAAGTTAAAAGATAGTAGTTCCGTGGATGTAAAGATCAAAAGCGTTCAGGATTCCATGGAAGAATTGCGTGGAGTTCAGGCCAATCTCAATGCAAAACTGGAAAACATTCTGAATCAGGTAGAGGCACTGCACGAAAAGATAGAGGATACGAACCGGCGGGTCCGCGATTTGTCCGTTCCTCCCGCTGCAGGAGTGCCACCCGCTCCTACTAATTCAGTAGAAGATTCGCCTGAGGAGAATCCCGATCCGGCGCCTGCACGCCTTCCCACAGGGGGTATTGGCGATCATCAGGTTTATCAAACTGCGATGGCAGAATACACAAAGGGAAGATTCGAGCAGGCTTTACGCGCCTTTCAGGACTTGATGGATCAATTTCCGAACTCCAAGCTATCGGACGATGCCCAGTTCATGATCGGCGAATCCTATTACGGAATGAAAGAATACGTAGATGCCGTTTCAGAATATGATAAGGTCATTAAAAGCCATCCGGATTCAGACAGAGTACCAGGGGCACGATTGAAGAAAGCATTTTCACTTTTTTCCCTTGGCAAGAAAGGTCAGGGAGTGATCGAGCTCCAGAACATTGTTCAGCGTTTTCCCACCACCAAAGAAGCCGAGATGGCGCGACAAAGGCTTGAAGAGCTTGGATTGGAATGAAAAGGGGGAATAGATGAAATCTATTAACAAAGTTATTTTGATTGGTCATTTAGGACGAGCTCCCGAAGTGCGTTATACGCAGGGAGGCGCTCCGGTTGCCAACTTCAGTCTTGCCACAAACGAATACTGGACCTCCAATACGGGGGAAAAGCAGGAGAGGACGGAGTGGCATAAGATCGTCGCGTGGGGCAAGTTGGCCGAATTTTGTCAGGAATATCTGCAAAAAGGTACCTATCTTTATGTTGAGGGCAAATTGCAGACCAGAAATTATGATGACCGCGATGGTGTCAAACGTTACGTCACCGAAATCAAGGCAACAGAGCTTGGTCTACTCGAAAGAAAATCTGGTCTAGAATCTGCCGGCGGCGAACCGCCCATTGATTCTCTTCCACCGGAAACGGGTGGTGGTACGGGCGAAGATGATGTTCCGTTTTAATGACCCTGAATTGTGGAGGGCGGGCGTCTCTGCCCGCCGATTCAATTTGGGGAAGGTTTTGAAGAAATGGCGGGCACGGAAGCCTGCCCTCCGGAACCCGCAGTTATGATGAAGAAAATTCAGGTCCCTCAGCAGCACTTCGAACAGCTCATCGGAAGAATGGATGAGAACCTGAAAACAATCGAAAAGAATCTGGATGTTCGTGTGTCTGGCCGGGGAAATGAAATTTTCATTGAAGGTGAGGAGGAAACGGCGGAAAAGGCCGAGGTTTTGATCCGTAAACTCATGGACCTGTTACAAAACGGTTATACGATCACTTCCGGCGATATCAAAACGGCGGCAGGTCTAATGGGGCAAAACCCGGATGTGGATCTCCATCAGTTCTTCTTAAGCCAACGGATAATCCCTTCCACCAAAAAACATGTTGTCCCGAAAAGCTTCAACCAGAAACAATACATCGAAGCGATGCAGAATTATGATCTTGTATTCGCTGTCGGTCCTGCCGGTACCGGTAAAACGTATCTGGCGATGGCGATGGCACTTTCGGCACTCACGAATCGCACCATCAGCAGGATTATCCTTACGAGACCTGCAGTGGAAGCGGGCGAGAAACTCGGATTTTTGCCGGGTGACCTTCTCGAAAAAGTGAATCCTTATTTGCGTCCACTGTATGACGCCCTGTATGATTTGGTTGAACTGGACAAGGCCTCCAAATTTATTGAAAAAGGACTCATTGAAATTGCCCCAATTGCTTTCATGAGAGGACGAACCCTCAATGATAGTTTTGTAATTCTGGATGAGGCCCAGAACACAACGTCCGAACAGATGAAAATGTTTTTGACAAGACTCGGTTTCAATTCCAAAGCTGTGGTTACCGGCGATATCACTCAAATTGATCTGCCTCCGGGTAAAATTTCCGGTCTCAGGGAGGCTGTTGATATCCTCAGTCACGTCGATGAAATTTCTTTTCAATATTTCAATGAACACGATGTTGTTCGCCATCCACTTGTCAAAAAGATCATTCGCGCCTACGAAGACTATCCGGGAAGTCAGCGAAAGAATGTACCGGTAACACTGGACCCTGTGGAGAGCATTTGAAGGAAGTTCAAAGAAATGAGTAATGAGTGATGAGTCCGCGTTGAAGGTCTCATTGCTCATGACTCATTACTCTGGCACTAATTTATGAAATCGAAAGTTAAAATTTTTAACCGGCCGGAAACCGAAAAGACCTCAAAAAGAATCCAGCAGCAAATTTCGAAAGTGCTGCGGGATAAAGATTTTTGGTGGGGTTTACTTTTTCTTTTTGTGTTGCTGCTTCTATTCGGAACGCGTTCCGAAACGCCAATTCCCGAATACAACGTTGGTGACATTGCGCACAGCACTGTTCGCGCTCCGCGGGATATTCAGATTCCCGACGTTCGCACGACTGAAAAGAAGAGAAAAGAAGAAGAACAAAAAGTGCTGCCGGTCTACGATTTTGAAACGAATCTCGCCAACTCTTCGGTATCACGGCTGCACGAAATTTTCGTGTACTTGCGGAA
>JBKKAT010000834.1:0-6192 GCA_046714535.1 Acidobacteriota bacterium
TTTCATGGGTGTCATCTGGATGATCCTCTTGCATCCCCATGTCCACGTTTACTCGCGCGAACAACAATCCGAAATCACGGAATATGTTTATACAAAGCTTTGGAAACGCGGAGTTCCTCTCGTACAGGCAAGATCACCTGGTTGTTTATCGCGGCAAAGGGCTTCGAGGCCTCATCTGACTGCTCCTTTGCAACTTTTTCGACTTCTCTGTCGTATCTTCTATGAAGGGCCCAGGAGGGTGTATCCATGGATGACAAACTTTTCGTACGTTTCCGCGACAGCATTTTGGAGCAACGGCAGAACATAGAAGAGTGGCTCGAGACTACGCCAACGGAAGAAAAACAGGTGCGTCTTGGACCCTTGGACGAAGCAGCAGTGAAAGAGCATCTGGAAGTTTTGAATACTGCGGCAACGAGAGCGGAAGATCAAACGCTGGGTCTATGCACCGTCTGCGAGGAATACGTTGAAACAAGCAGGCTGGAGGTTGATTACACTGCATCGATTTGTATCGACCATTACACTGAAGAACAACGCCGCAAACTGGAAAAGGAACTGGAGTTATCGCAGAAAGTTCAGAAAGCTTTGCTGCCTCAGCAAATTCCTGATCTGGCCGGTTTGGAACTTGCGGCTTTTAGCCAGCCTGCACGAATTGTAGGTGGCGATTACTTTGATTTTTTTCATTTCCATGATGGTTCCCCTGGATTCGTGATTGCTGATGTCATGGGAAAAGGCATAGCCGCCAGCTTGCTGATGGCTAGCCTGCAAGCGTCTCTTCGAATTCTTGTCACAGAAGAAGGTTCTCCTTCTGATGTCATCAAACGCCTGAACCAGATTTTCTGTCACAACATCAATCTGACAAAGTTCGTAACAATTTTTCTTGCGAGATATGATCCGGAAACCAGAACGCTGCACTATTGCAATGCAGGCCACAACCCACCGCTCCTTTGCCGCGCAAACAAACTCGAGCCGGTGAACTGGCTGGATTCTACGTCAGCAGCAATCGGTCTTGTGGAAGATTTTCAATTTGTAGGCACCCATGTCAAGCTTGCCGCAGGTGATCTGTTGCTACTGTACACCGATGGCGTAACAGAAGCGCTCAATTCCACGGAAGAAGAGTTTGGCACCGTGAGACTCGCTGAAATGATGCTGCGAAATCCCGAAGCCTCTCCCCAGGAACTGGTTGCCGCATTGCGAAGGTCTGTTCAACAATTTACAAATGCGCAGCCGCCAGAGGATGATACAACCATCCTCGCCGTTAGAATCCAGGCGTAAATTTCGCTATCCTCCTATCCGGTCTATCCCGTAGTATGATGGGCGCTCGCCACCGGAGGGGACTATGGAGAACGATTCCCGTGCATTTTCAAAACGGCAACTGCAAACCAGAAATCTGATTGTACTGGGGGGCGCAGTCGCGATGATCTTGATCTTGAACGGAGTGATTTCGCTTTTTGCGCTTCATCGTTCCAATGAAGACCACCTTGCAAACGTGAAGACGTTACGAAACATGATGGATGCGCTGGAAGCGGCTCGCACCGCGCAAGTACATTTCAAAAAGCAGGTGCAAGAGTGGAAGAACATTCTCTTGCGCGGAAAGACTTCAGCGGATTTTGACAAGTATCTGGCGGCATTTGGCAAAGAAGAAGAGGATTTCCAAAAACTACTGACAGAACTCGAGCAACTTGGCAGCAAAATTGGATTGGATACTCAATTGCTGCCACCGTTGAAACAGCAACATATTGAGCTTGGAAAAAAATATCGCAATGCGCTTCGGAGCTACAATCCCCAGGATCCGCAAACGATATTTCTTGTGGATAGCATGGTTCGGGGAATCGACCGCACTCCGACCGACGCGATGGATCGCGTGGTTCAGGTGATTCAAGATCGCGCCGATGAACTTACTACTAAGATCGGAGGAACGACAGAAACTCAGTATCAGACCTGGCGGAAAGTTACAGTGATCGGAATTGTAGCCGGTGTCGCCCTTTTGTTTCTGTTGCTCTGGCTTTCCTTTGCGAGACTGAGATCGTAGCGTTTTCGGCAAAACGATCATGGTTGCACACGTTCTAGGAACGCTCCTATCCGGACTCGGCCTCTTTTTCATCGGCGTCAAGCTGGTGGGCGAAAACATGAAACAGATGGCCGGCCGGAAGTTTCGTCAGATTGTTTCTCGTGCAACGGAAAACCGTTTTCTCGCCGCCGGTTGGGGTCTTCTGTCCGGAGCTCTTCTGCAAAGTTCATCAGCCATAACTTTTATCGTAGTCAGTCTCATCTCCGCAGGATTGATTCCGGTTCGCAAAGCGCTCCCGATTATTAGCTGGTCCAATGTTGGTGGCTCTCTTCTTGTTTTCCTTGCTGTACTCGACATTCATCTTTTCGTACTTTATCTGCTGGGAGTAGCGGGACTCTGTTTCTATCTTGACCTCGATAAGTCTCCGCGTTATCGCAATCTTGCGGGAAGCCTGCTGGGAATCGGGTTGTTATTTCTGGGATTGGACCTGATCAAGAGCGGCGCCGGTTCGTTGAAACAGTTCGATGCCTTGCGCCAGTTCCTGGATTACTCGCATCAATCTTATGCCCTCGTCTTCTTTGCTGGCACGGTAATCACATTTATCGCTCAGTCCTCTACTACCGTTTCTGTGATCGCGGTTACGATGGCCGCAGCGGGTCTGCTGACCATCGATCAAACAGTCCTTCTGATTTATGGAACGAATCTCGGAAGCGGGCTCAATACGTTTTTTCTGGCTTCCAATCTCCGCGGTAGCGCTAAACAGGCAGCGATTTTTCAAACCATCTTCAAATGTGCAGGCGTAGCATTGCTGTTGCCGGCGTTTTATTTAGAGATTTATGGGGGCGTGCCATTGGTAAAATCTCTAGCCGCATTTTCCGCGCGAGATGCAGGCGGGCAGATGGCCATGGTGTATTTGATTCTGCAAGTTGCCAGCGCACTTCTTGTATCGATTTTTACAGGTCCTATTCTGAAGTTGCTAAAAAGTCTTGCGCCACCCACTCATGAAGAGGTGCTCTCCAAACCGCAGTTCCTTTTGGATCAGGCGCTGGAGGAACCGGAAACAGCTCTGGATCTGGTTGAAAAAGAATCACTCCGCCTGACCAAACGTTTTCCCGACTATCTTGATTCCATTCGCGAAGAGACAAAAGCAAACGAGAATATGAATCCGGTTACGCTTCATCAAGCATCACAATCCCTGCTCAAGGAACTGGATGGTTTCATGACAGATCTGATGGATCAGAGTATGTCGCGGCATTCACTGGAACGCGGCATTGCTGTCCGAAACCTGTTCGGTCTCATCTCCTCATTGGAAGAAAGTCTTTTCGATTGGATCAAAATCATAGAGGGAAAGACATTTTCCGACGGCTTGACGAAGCAGATTTATATGCTGGCCGAGAGTCTTCACGCCGTGTTGATGAGCCTGGTGGACGCATTGGAAAGTCCGGATCCGTTCAATCTCGAAGTGATTCAGGCGCTCACTGCCGACAGAAGCGATACGATGGACGAACTGCGAAAATCCGTCCTGCGCGAAGAGACCTCTCTGCCCTATCAGGAACAGCAAGCGCTATATGCAATTACAAACGTCTTCGAACGAATCTTCTGGTTGATGCGCCGCATCGCTCTTCTCCTTCAGGGTCTTTACGCGAAAACTGAGTGAGGAAAGATGCCGGAGAATTCATCCAACGGAATATCCAGAACAGAAGAGATGGCCTGAATGCTCGCTATCCCGCAGCTGGAAAGAGGGCAATGGCTTCTCGATCCTCCTTATCTCTGAGATTCAACAACAGCGCAATGCGCTGTTTGGGCGGCAGCTGGGAAATTTCCAACCAGAACCGCTCCAGGAATTTTGTTTGTACCGGCGCTGTGTTGACTGGACGCGGATCCGCCAGACTCTCCACCGGCGGCCCTTCTGAAGGAGAATCCTGGAATCGTTCCCTGATTCCCGGCAATTGAACCACATTAGAGATGAGCTCCTCCAGCAGCAAAGGTGCTCCAACATATCTATGAATGCGTCAATTGCTGCAGGAAGCTTCGCTGGCTTTGACGTCAAAAATCGTTCCGGATTCTCCGCTAGTTTCTGCAACCGCTCGTTGTCCGGTGCATCCGAAGAGCGCTCCCAGCCAGCTAAGCCGCACAGCCACTCGCCTTTGCCGGACATCCACAGGGCGAATTCCGGCAGCCGGGTCAAGACATAGCGCACTCTATTTGGTAAGTGCCAGCGCCGCGGGAACTTGCTTCTAAAGTATTCGTTGCAACAATTTTTCGTGATCACGGCGACATAGCTGTCGAAATTGGCAACGTCGATTTTTTCCGGATTCAGAAACCATTTTTTGCAAACGCTTCTAGCCGCGCAGCACTCATCGTTCAAAAGTTAATATATTGAGGGTATGTACGGTACTTATGGAGCGCTGGCTTTAGCCGGCATAAATGGCTGCCGCCTTCAGCCGGCCGGTCAGGAGGTTGCTAAATTAGGATTGCTCTGCGTTTTGCTTTTCTTTCTCTCTGCAGGAAATCTTCACGCTCAGGTCACCACAATACACGGCAAATGGAAGTTGATTCACGGTCGGGCCACGCAAACCAAAGCAAAAGTCCGGGTGACAATTCAGGAACCATTGCGAAACCAGCTTATCTCCGGACCCGATGTAACAGTCCGGTTCACAATTCAAAACTGGCTACCTGAGAAAAACGGCAAACATCTGCATTTCATTTTGGACGATGAACCGTTCCAGTCGCACTTTAGTGGTGAGCCTTTTGTGTTTCAAAATGTTAAGCCGGGCGCTCATGTAGTCCGGGTCTTTCCTGTTTATCCGTGGAATGAATCAGTCAAGCAACAAGAGGCATTGGCGACCGTTCCATTCTTTGTCAAAGAGAAAAAAGGAACTTCTCATTTAGATTTTTCCAAACCGATGATGATTTACAGCACACCTGTGGCTGAACACGAATCAAACGAGCGGTTGCGGGGACAGCCTCATTCCGGGATTTTGATAGATTGGTTTTTGCACAACGTTAATATGGGAAGCAAAGCCGGATATTTTGTGCGCATATCGATCGATGGAAAAGAATTGATGTCCATGAAGGAATGGCGCCCGCACTATATTCAAGGTTTAGAGCCAGGGGAACATCACATCAAGCTGGAACTCTTGAAGAATGGAGTTCCGGTTGATGGAAACGGAAATGTCACGGAAAGGACCATACGGGTGCGTTGATTTGCGCTGGGAGAAAACATGCAGAACTTGCAAAATTTCCTTGTTGGCCTAAAAGAGATCCTCGATTTTCCACTCATAACCCTCGGAAAAACGCCTTTAACCGCGTGGTCCATTCTATTGTTCTTTCTCCTTTTGGGCCTTTTGTTTTACTTAACTGCCAAATTAAAAAACTGGATCGTTGAGCGCTTGCTGGCCAAGAGCAGAATTGATGTTGGCCTGAGACACACGGTTGCAGCGATGGCCCGGTATATGTTGATCGCGATCGGATTTACCGTGATTTTGCAAACCGCCGGAATTGATTTGAGCGCCCTTGCCATTGTGATCGGATCGCTCAGTATTGGAATTGGTCTCGGTCTGCAGAATATCACTAACAACTTCGTAAGCGGCCTCGTTCTGCTTTTTGAAAGGCCCATCAAAGTCGGGGACCGGATTGAAATTGGACAATTGCAAGGCGAGGTTACGCGAATTGCCGCGCGCGCCACAACAATTATCACTAACGACAATATTGCAGTCATTGTGCCCAATTCTGACCTGACTTCAACGGCTGTAATCAACTGGAGTTATCCGTCGCCAAGAGTTCGCTTGAATTTTCCCATCGGTGTGGCCTATGGTTCCGATCCGGAGAACGTAAGGAAGTTGCTTGTGGAAATTGCAGAGAATCATCCGGCCATCTTGAAAGATCCTAAGCCCGATGTTCTGTTCAGTGAATTCGCCGACAGCTCCCTCAATTTTGTGCTCAGAGTTTGGACCATCAATTTTGTCGACAAACCAGGTGTCCTGCGAAGCGAGCTGAATTTTGAAATCGAAAAGGTATTTCGCCGGCACGGCATCGAGATTCCCTTTCCGCAACGCGAAGTCTACGTCCGCGGTGGAAAAATCGAAGTGCTAAAACCGGATGAGGAGAATTGAGCGAATATTCACATGAAATACCGGAGAATGCCGATTGAAATTGAATCGCCCGAACAGGTGGGCTACGAG
>JBKKAT010000835.1:0-3864 GCA_046714535.1 Acidobacteriota bacterium
TTTTAAATGACGGAAACGGGTTCTTTTCTATAGCTGGTTCGCTCCCTAATAAGAGACCTGCGGCTGGAGAAACATTGCAGATCTCATCCTGTAACCTGAATAATGATGCATTCCCCGATTTGCTGATTGGCTCGACAATATACGAGACTGGTGAAAGTCAATTTCAGGCTCTTATAAATAAGAAAGACGGAACGTTCAAAGACGTCACTAACTCGAAGTTGAAAAAGGTAAAGACAGGTAGCTCGAAGTTCTTTCTTGTAGACATAGACGCAGACGGAGACCCGGACATCTTAGGTCGAGATTTTGCAAATGAATTTCACGGCATCAGTTTGAATACAGGCAAGGGACGCTTCCGCACGAAGAATTTTGCCTTCGATCCGAATGTTATTCCGGGATTTCACCAATCTAATTATGCCCTGATTGATATTGATGGTGATGGTGGAAGAGACCTTTTCAGTCCGCAATTTGGTCCGATCCAGGGGAAAATGACTTTTGCAGTCGCACGTTCCCTTGGGCCTCCCACCCGTCCCGCTCTTCCTTCTCGCATTTCAGCAACAAAAACGTTGCGCGGGAAAGTAATGGTATCCTGGAATTACGCATGGGGCGCTGTAAGCTACGAAATATGGCGCTCCGATATTTCTGGCGGCCCGCCAGAGTTCGTTGGCGAAGCAAAGAAGACTTTTTTTCAGGACTCCAGCGTCACAACAGATCGGGTTTATTTCTATTATGTCAGGTCAAAAAATTCAGCGGGACTAAGCGACTTCAGTTCCGAAGCCCCTGGCTCTGCAAAGTGATGAATCACAGCGATTATCTGTCGCGAATTCTCCCTGACCGATCCGGCTGGAACGTGTTTTAGAAAAGAGCACTTTCTGGAACCATTTCGCCTTGGTGTGTCATGCTCAATGTTCTTTTCGAGTAGTGGATGCTATATTGAAAACTTATTCTCATGACTTTTCCGGCTGGTTTACAACTTGGTTCATACGAAATTCTAAAACCGATCGGAAAGGGTGGAATGGGGGAAGTGTATCTGGCTCGCGATGCCAGATTATTGCGAGAAGTTGCAATCAAGGTACTTCCCGAAGCTTTTGCAGATTCACCGGAACGTCTGGCCCGTTTTGAACGGGAGCACGCATTCTCGCTTCGCTGAATCATCCAAACATTGCTGCAGTCTATGGATTAGAGAAGGACAACTCCCGGTTGTTTCTGGTATTGGAATTCGTTCCCGGATCTACTCTTCTTGAATTGCTCCAAAGCAATCGCCTTTCTCCGCAGGAAGCTTTGCCGCTGCTCCGGCAAATCGCTGAAGGATTGGAAGCTGCGCATGAAAAGAATGTGATTCATCGCGATTTGAAGCCGGCGAACATCATGATTACGCCGGAGGGCAAAGTAAAAATACTGGACTTCGGATTGGCTAAAGCCTTCGGTCCGCAATCTTCATCCAGTACTGAGCTTTCGAATTCGCCAACGATCGCGTTTGATCAGACGGAATCCGGAATCATTTTGGGAACAGCTCCTTATATGAGTCCGGAACAATTGCGCGGGAAAGCGGTTGATCGCAGAACGGATATCTGGTCTTTCGGCTGTGTCTTCTATGAAGCGCTCACAGGTCGTCCACCTTTTTACGGAGAATCTTTCAGCGAGACGGCCGCGCAAATTTTAGGAATGGAACCGGATTGGTCTCTTCTTCCAACGAAACTTCCCAGCGATATTCCGCGCTTAATTCGCCGGTGCCTTCAAAAAGATTTGAGTCGTCGTCTTCAGAACATTGGGGATGCCAGGATCGAAATCGAAGAGGCTCCCTACTCAAGTGACATACGGTCAAAGGGCTTCGAAGCTGTGACCGCGAAACAAACCAATGTCCGCGAAAAAATATTATGGAGTATTACTGCTGCAGCGATCGCAATAGCAGCTCTGGCAGGATTTGCTCTTTTTAAATCCACGCGTACTGTATCGAAGAAACCTCAGCTGGTCCAATTTTCACGGCTTACTGATTTCCTGGGGTTGGAGGAATTTCCCGCAATTTCACCGGACGGAAAATCTGTTGTGTTTACGACAGACGTGAGCGGAAAACGTCAGATCTGGGTTCGGTTACTAGCGGGAGGTGCGCCTCTGCAAATAACGAACGATGAGGCGGACCACTTATATCCCCGCTGGTCTCCCGACTCCAGTTCGGTGCTTTACTATTCGCCTTCTGAATCAGAATCGCATGGCACGATCTGGGAGATTTCGGCTCTCGGCGGATCTCCACGGCGCATCATGAGCAGCATTGGTGGCGTGGACGTAAGCCATGACGGAAACAGGCTGGCATTTTTTCGATTTCATGATGGGCAGGTGGAGCTTGCCGTTGCTTCTCGAAACGGTACAAACGCAAAATCCGTTGTTCGTCTGAATCCTGCATTCAATTACTTTTATCCACGATGGTCGCCCGATGATCGGTGGATTGGATATCAACAGGGAATCATCTTTGATTGGGATATCTTCATGGTTCCTGAACACGGAAAATCTTTGCCAAAGCCCTTAATTACTGGTGAAAGATTGCTGAACGGTTTTAGCTGGTTGCCTGATGGAAGCGGAATTCTCTACAGTTCCTCGCAGGGGAGTACTATTCTGTATTTGCCTCCGTTCAACCTGTGGACAGTAGGTCTCGATAAAAAGGAACCCCGTCAGCTCACATTTGGAGATACTTCGTATTTTCATCCGGATATGAATTCGAAAGGGAGTTTGGTGAGCAGTCGAATGATCATGCAATTTGATATTTGGAAGTATCCCGTTTCCGGTACGCCGCAGGAGAACGTTCAAAGAGGACAAAGGACTACCCATCAGACCGCGCAAGTTCAGACTCCATCGATCGGACCGGAAGATCGCGAAATCATTTACCTGTCCGATAGCGGTGGGCATGCCAATCTATGGTTACAGAATCTGGAGAGTGGAAAATCGCGACAGATTACGTATGAACAGGATCCGGGTGTTGCTATGGGACTACCGGTTTGGTCCCCTGATGGCAAAAATATCGCTTATGTCGTACGCAAACCTGGCGGTTGGAGTGTCGATTTATGGACCATCAGTCCGGATGGCAGCAATGTGCGAAAAGTGGAAGACCAGGCCGGATGGGCCACATGGAGCAGTGATAGCCGGTGGCTCTATTACGCTGTTACACAGAAAGGAATCTGGACGCTAAAAAAGGTACCCACAAACGGAGGTCAGTCGACCGTTGTCCGTACTGAAAGTTCCCACGGACCAGCGTTATCTCCCGATGGAAAATCTTTGTACTTTGTTTTGACTTTGTCAAACATCAATGGAACTCCCGATTTAGAAATCCGGTCGGCCACTCCGGAATCGGCACCATCAAAATTGCTTGCTCGAATTCCTGGAGTACGCGTGCCATCCTGGCAACTCATTCATCCCGTGATTTCGCCCGATGGCAAGTGGCTTGCGATGCCGCTGAGTGATGGAGGAACCACCAACATCTGGGCTTTGTCCACCGAGACCGGTGAGTTTCGTCAGATCACCGGGTTTGATGAACTACGGACGTTCATTGCGCGAAGAGTTTCCTGGTCACACGATGGTCGCTTTATTTACGCGGCAGTGGGGGAAGGGGACGCCGATATCATCTTGTTGAATGGTCTGGTTCATTAACGTTCCTGATTATTTTGACCGTTAGATCTGCACTTCCTGTATCTCGAATTGGAGTTCATAAGATCCGGTCACTTTGAATGTGCCGGTCTGTTTCGCTTCAAAGAAATGGGAGCCTTTGAACAGGAGATCGTCTCCACCCGCCCATTTCTTCAGCAGGAAAGACTTCACATCGTCCGGCGCGCTTCCAAACATTCCGGGCAGCAATTTTTTTGCTTCTTCAAATAAAGC
>JBKKAT010000836.1:0-2660 GCA_046714535.1 Acidobacteriota bacterium
TGAAGCAATACATGGACCAGGGACTGCTTCCCCATTTCCAAAAGCTGGCAGGCCAGGGAACCTTTACATCCCTGGGCACCACAAATCCTCCGGAATCTCCGGTAGCATGGGCAACTTTTCAAACTGGATTGAATCCGGGTGGACACAATATTTATGACTTCCTGACTCGCAGCACGGAAACGTATTTGCCGAATCTTGGTATGGTCAGTGTAGAACCTCCTAAATTTTTGTGGAAGCTGATTCCGATCAAAATGCCGCATGTGGAGACGATTCGTAAAGGAACACCATTTTGGGTTCAAGCGGGCAAAAATGGCATCCGGACAACTGTATTGACCGTGCCACTTTCTTATCCGCCGGACGATATTCCGGGTGGATTCATGATGGCCGGATTGCCTCTACCGGACATTCGAGGAACAACGGGAACCTTCTACTACTGGGCCACAGATCTTTCCGACTTCGAAGTTGGCGATGCTGAAATGGGGGGCAAAATCGGACGGCTGGAGTTCAACGGTGATAAAGCAACGACTGCAATTATGGGGCCTTCCAATCCGATTCTGAAAGCAGAGCAGGAAGAACTCAAAGCCGTTGCGAAGGATCAACGGACGATCGAACAACAAGCGCGTTACGAAGAACTCATGGAGAGTGGTTATAAAGACGTTAAAGTCGAAATGGATGTCCAGAAAGTTTCCGGCGGAGTAAAGGTTCGCGTACACGATCAGGAGATCAATCTGAAGAAGGGGGAATGGAGCGACTGGGTTTCGCTCACCTTCAAAATCAATCCGATTGTAAAAATGCGTGGTATGTCCCAGTTTTTGCTGTTGGAAGAAGAACCGGAAGTGAAACTTTATATGTCCCCTGTAAACTGGGATCCCCGCAATCCGCCCCTTCCGATTACAAAACCGGACGACTGGTCCAAAAAGCTCGTAAAAGAAGTTGGAATGTATAGAACTCTCGGTTGGGCCGAAGCAACGTGGCCTTTAAATGAAGAGCGTATCGATGAAGCCACTTTTATTTCAGACGCATACACTGCAATGAAAGACCGGACGAAGATCATGGAAAATGAGCTGAAGAAAAAGAACTGGAATCTGTTCATTTCCGTTTACGAAACCACCGATCGCTTTCAACACATGTTCTATCGTTTGCTCGATCCCAAGCACCCTTACTATGATGCGGAGCTTGCAGCAAAGTATGGCAATGCGGTTCGTGATGTTTATGTACAGTGCGACAAGATTGTCGGTAAAGCGATGGAATACGCTGATCAGAACACCACATTCATGGTGGTTTCCGATCATGGGTTCCATTCGTTTCGAAAGAGCGTGAATCTGAATACGTGGCTTGTCAAAAATGGATACATGTATCTTCATGGCATGGAGGACAAGAGCTATACACTGAATGACCTGTTTGATAAGGGACAGTTCTGGGTGAACACCGATTGGACGAAAACACGAGCCTATGCGATGGGTCTGGGACAGATTTACATCAACTTGCAGGGCCGCGAAAAACAGGGGCTTGTGGCGCCCGGTGACGAGTATGCGAAGTTGCAGGAAGAATTGATTACAAAGCTCAAAGAAATCAAAGATGAAGAGACGGGTGACTCAGTCATTCTGGATGTCTACAAGCGGGACGACATCTATCATGGCGAATACATTGGTAATGCTCCCGATCTTATGGTTGGTTTCAACGAAGGGTATCGCGTATCCTGGCAGACAACACTGGGTGGAATTCCAAAAGACCTGCTGGAAAACAACATGAAGAAGTGGAGTGGGGACCATTGTTCTTACGATTACAAAATTACAGCGGGCGTTTTGCTTTCGAATAGAAAAATTTCTAAATCGGATCCGAATATAGCGGACATCGCGCCCACTATTTACAAAGCTTTCAGTATTTCCACGCTGCCAAATCTGGATGGGAAACCGCTTTTTTAAAAGATTTTTTGCCGTAGCAGCCTTTCTGGTTGCTACGGCAATCCTCGCTCAAGAGACCCCCAATCCATCTTCCTCTGGTGGTGATTCGGAAGAGATAACACTTCAAAAACTGGAGACAATTCAAAAGGAGATCGCCGCCCTCCGTGCAGAGGCAAATCGTTTAAACACTCAGGAAAACTCTATTCTTGCTCAGCTTGCTCAACACGAAGTCGAATACAAAATGAAGACCCATGAAATCGAGCTTCTGGAATTGCGACAGCAGAAAACGGAAGGAGACATTCAAAAACTGCAAGGTGAGTATCAAACGATGGAGCAGAGCCTTCGGAAGCAAAAGGAATATTTGACGCGTCGTCTTGTGGAAGCGTATAAGCTCGGTGAGTTGAATTATTTGAAACTGTTGTTGCGTGCAAACCAGTCTGGTGATCTTCTTCGCAGCTATCAATACATAGCTTTTCTAGCAAAAGATGACAGCAGGATAGTTCAGAATTACAGGTCATCGATGGTGGATCTGGAACGGACCCGTCTGCGCATGGAGCAAGAGAAGCGTAATCTGGAAATTCTCAGGGCCGATATGCAAGTGGCCCATAACTCATTGGAAATGAGTCGTCAGGAAAAGTTCCGGTTGCTGAGTTCGATCCGCGATGAAAAATCGATGCATCTGAGCGCAATGAGCGATTTACGGGTTGCGGCAAGTCAGTTACAGCAATTTTTCGCCGGCGCGGCGCCGGTTCCTGT
>JBKKAT010000837.1:0-2534 GCA_046714535.1 Acidobacteriota bacterium
CCGTTCATCGTCCGCGGCCCGGACATGCTGATCTGGCAGGCGGATTGAAATATGGTGAACGGGATCTGCGAAATATTTTGGAGCGGGCGAGCGCGAGGGAATCAGCCGCCAGGACGGCTGCGGGAGCACTCTGTACGCAGTTATTGGAGCACGCGGGAGTGTACCTCGCCAGTCACGTGATTCGAATTGGGTCGGTCTCGTTGCCGGAACGAAACATCGGATGGGAGAAGATTCAAGGCGTTCAGGATAGCGATCTGCTTCGGTGCACGGATTCGGTGATCGAACAGCAAATGGTCGAACTGGTGAATTCTGCCCAGCAAAACAAAGAGACGCTCGGCGGCGAATTTGAAGTGGTTGCACGAAATGTTCCGCCTGGTCTCGGTTCTCACATTCAGTGGGATCAAAAATTGGATGGCAGAATCGCACAGGCGATTCTATCAGTTCCAGCGGTCAAGGCAGTGTCGCTCGGTGACGCTATCCTTCAGGCTGCAACCCCCGGGAGTCAGGCACACGATGAAATTTTTTTTGAAGAGGAACGCGGTTTTTTCCGGAAAACCAATCACGCAGGTGGACTGGAGGGTGGAATCACCAACGGAGAAGAGATTCGCGTCACCGGTTACATGAAGCCGCTGTCGACCTTGATGAAGCCTTTACAATCGGTCGATGTGGTCACGAAGAAACCGGAAGAGGCCGTTGTGGAACGTTCCGATACATGCGCAGTTCCGGCAGCCGGTGTCGTTGCTGAAGCAATGATAGCGTTGGTACTTGCCGATGCGCTCCTGGAAAAATTTCCCGGCGATACGCTGGAAGAATTACTGGCCGCTTTGGATTTCTACCGGAAACAACTTTCTTACTACTAACTCAGCACTTTGCACTCAGCACTATTTAATACGCCCAGCGCAAAACCATGCTGCCGATGGTGTATCCTGCGCCAACAGCCGCGAGCAACAACAGGCCGTCCTTCTTCAATTTGTTTTCCTGAATCGCATCCTGCATGGCGAGTGGAATCGTTGCAGCGGTTGTATTTCCATACTTATGGATATTGCGAATCACCTTATCATCGGAAAGGCCCAGTCTTTCCGCCGTTGCGTTAATGATCCTCAGATTCGCTTGATGGGCTATAAATACGTCCACTTTATCAAACGGAATTTGATTTTTTTCCAGAATGCGTTGGCTGTATTCCCCCATCTTTTTGACGGCATATTTGAAAACTTGTTGTCCTTGCTGATGAACAAAATGCATTTTCTTTTCAACAGTTTCATGAGTCGTTGGATGGAGACTTCCACCAGCCGGCATATTCAGATGGGCTCCGCCGGAACCATCCACTTCATTCATGTAGTCAAGAATTCCTTCCCCTTCTTCACACGGTTCCAGCAAAACAACGCCTGCTCCATCGCCAAAAAGCACGCAGGTGGTACGGTCTGAGTAGTTAATGATGCTCGACATAACGTCTGCCCCAACCACCAGAACACGGCGATGCATCCCGCTATGCACAAATTGAGCGCCGGTCGAAAGCGCGAATACAAAACCGCAACAGGCCGCCGAAAGATCGAATCCCCACATTTTCGTTGCGCCAATCTTGTGTTGGACCAGGCAAGCAGTAGAAGGAAATAACATATCCGGTGTCACCGTGGCCACGATCACGAGATCGATATCGTTCGGAGTAAGCTCTTTTTCCTTCAGCAGTTTCTTGATTGCCTCTGCCGCAAGATCGGATGTAGCTATCCCTTTGTCGACGACATGTCTTTCTTCAATCCCGGTCCGTTCGAGGATCCATTCGTTGTTCGTTTCAACCAGCTTTTCCAGGTCAGAATTCCGCAACAACCTTGGCGGAACGTAAGTGGCAAGACCGGTTATTTTCGCCTTCATGTTTCGTATAAACTAGCCTAAATACCCTTTTCTTGCAAGTTGATTCACCACGAAGTCACAGAGAGCACGGAGGTTAGATTGATTTAGCTTTTTCTCCGTGTACTCCGTGACTCCGTGGTGAATTCATGGATCTTTTTTGGTTGGAAAACGTTATTATTACTATGATGCGAAAGTTGCTTGCTTTGCTTTTGCTACTTTTTCCATTCGTTTTAACCGCTCAGGAGATTGTTAGCGATCCTACTGTCGCGTATTCTGCGCCCGCAGCGGATAGCGGGGAACTCCTTGTCGATTTCGAAGATGACGAATCTTCGTCGAGGATCAACGACATTCTTTCTACTCTTGGTTTGGACAACACCGAGTACTCCTGGTTCTCCAAAGAAGAAAAGTGGCTGAAAGTGCATAGCTTTGCCACATTCATCAACAATTTTCGCAAGTATGAAGAAGTTGATGCTGTCGAGCCCAACTACTATGCGACCGCTTTGTATGTACCAAACGACCCTTACTACAAGCATCAATGGCATCTGGACATTATCGGGATGAAGGAAGCATGGGACTTCCCACGAGGGAGCGAAGTGATCGTCGCGGTGATCTACAACGGAGTAGCCATCGAGAAACACGGATCCCGTTACCGAGTGGAGGATCTGGGCGAAACCCAATTCGCAAAG
>JBKKAT010000838.1:0-3695 GCA_046714535.1 Acidobacteriota bacterium
CCCCTCTACATCTCGTAGTGTCGCAGATTTATTTAATCGAAGACGCGCCAGTAATTTGGATAATTCATTCACAACAAATACTCCCGGTCAAATTTCGTCCGACTCATATATTCTATACCGCTTGGCAAATCAAGCAACAGTAAGCGCCACGTCAAGCGGCTTGGCCAATAGTTCCGTCGAGAAGCCTTGGAAGGCTGCTTGTTGTTGCTTGTTATGCTTGACAACACGCGCAGCAGACGATATCTTTACTGGTGAAATCGGCCTCATGGCCCTGGAGGAATGGAAATGCCGACATTGGTAGAAAAAATGATTGTTGTCGACGTAAACAGTATGCCGGTGTCTTTCGAAACGCATAAGGCAACCGGTCGGGAAATAAAACAAACAGCAATTTCACAGGGTGTTGCGATAAAAATTGATTTCATCCTCTATGAAGTCAAAGACCACGACAAGACTCATGAGATCCGCGATGATCAGGTGGTCACCCTGCATAAAAAGCAAAGATTTCTCGCGGTTTCACGTGACGACAATTCCGGTTGGAACTGATGCTCACACCTGCGGCAGAAAGAGGAATCCTGGCGCTTCAGCAGATCTATGGTGAAGCATTAAGTCTAAAGCATGACGGTCAGGGCGGCGCTTATGTAATAGTTAACCATTTATTTATAGGAAAAAGTTTCCAACCGAATCTGTCGTGGGTAGGCTTTCTGATTTCCTTTCAATACCCGTATCCAGATATCTACCCTCATTTTACCTGTGGCAATCTGATTTATAAAAGCGGCCCATTGCCCGGAGGACTATCAAAAACCACATGGCCCGGAAAGCCCGGGGAGAATGTTATTCAAATTTCCAGGAAATCTTTGAACTGGAACTCTTCCGTTGACACGGCGATCACAAAGCTGGAGAAGGTCCTCTCATGGCTGCGGGAGTTATGACTGGCATCATGTCGGTATCTCTTACGATCGATGACTCATCCTTTGAAATTCTGGAGAAGCATCTCTTTCCAGGTGATCATGATGAGCATGGAGCAATCCTGACGATTGGCACATCTGTGAATCAAAATCATCTGAGGCTTTTCGTGCGTGATGTTTTTTGCGCTGAAGATGGAGTGGATTTCGTGCCCGGCACTGTTGGCTATAGAGAACTGAAACCTGCATTTATAGCCCGGATAGCGCAATATTGCAGCGATCAAAATCTGGGGTATCTCGCTGTTCATTGCCACGGAGGACAGGACTCCGTTGGATTTTCAGAGATCGATATTGCATCGCATGAAAGAGGTTACCCGGCATTGTTGCAAATCACAAGAGGAGGACCTGTTGGAGCATTGGTTTTTTCAAGGAATGCAGTTGCCGGCGATGTTTGGCTTTCAAATAAACGGCTAGATTTGTCGTATTTGACAATTGTTGGAAAAAATTCACACAGGCTCTATAGCTCTCCGCAAAAATCCGAACTCTCACTTGATGAAAAGTTTAGCAGGCATACCGTACTGTTTGAACACACCAAAGGGAACATATTTCGAAAATTGAAGGTAGGTCTAATCGGTGCCGGAGGCGCAGGGTCCATCATCAATCAAAGCCTGTCCAGACTCGGCGTCGGTCAAATTGTGACTGTTGATCCGCAACGCATTGAGCTAGCGAATCTGCCACGTGTAGTCGGTTCACGCGAAAGAGATGCATGGCCGTTTTTCACAAAGAGCAAATTCATGCTGCTTCAAAAACTAGGACAGCGTCTGGCAAAGCCCAAAGTGGAAATTGCGCGCAGAGCCGCGGTTGAGGCTGACTCTAAGATTCAATACACCGCCTTGATGATGGATGTTGCAAACCCTGAGGCAACAAAGCATTTAAAGGATTGTGATTTCCTGTTTCTCGCTGCCGATTCAATGTCAGCCAGAGTTATTTTCAATGCCCTGGTCTATCAATACCTCATTCCCGGCATTCAGGTCGGAGTAAAAATCGAGCATGAAGCGAACGGTCACATCACAAACATATTCGCAGTTAAACGCCCTGTTCTTCCCAACAACTATGGTTGTCTTATTTGCCATGATCTCATTTGTTTCTCTGCCCTGCAGGAAGAATTACTCTCACCGGAAGAACGGAAAGCTCAAAGATACATTCAAAATCAAAGTGAATTTGTACCAAGCGTAATTACGCTGAACTCTCTCCCTGCTTCCAGCGCTGTCAACGATTTCATGTTTATGTTTACGCGCTTGTTCAGCGCATCTGCCTACCTCCGGCATCAACTTGATTTTGTTCAGGATCAGCAGGTCCTATTTGTAGAACCGAACGCTGATTTTAACTGTCTGGTGTGCGGTGGATCCGCACGAAGTATTAAGGCGCGTGGCGACCGGGTGAGCTTACCAACCCGAATCAAGTAGATATGTGCGAAGAAAAATTCGGAAGGAAGGAGCTGGTTAAACATGCTAACTTTTGAAGAATTCCGGGCGATCGCGAATCATCTTAACCTAACCCAACAAACAATTAATTTCGTTACCATCATCAGAGGATCTCCACCCTCGCGGCGCGTAAACAGCCGGGTCGGCAATGTGACCGGATCGTACCCCAGCCGCAAAATGAATAGGATGGTTCCATTTGAAAGTCATAAGATCGAACTCTCCGGAATTTACGCACTCGAACATGATCCGGATGTGTTGGAATACTATGCGCAGCCGGAAGGGAAACTCCACCTTCAGTACGAGAAGAATGGAAGAAAGGTTGTTGCTGCGCATACGCCAGATTTTTTTCTGATCCGGTCCTCTTCAATGGGATGGCGGGAATGCAAACCGCAAGAGACTCTACTGAAACTATCTGTGGAGAATCCTAACCGGTATAGCAGAACAGAAAATGGGTTGTGGTGCTGTCCCCCTGGAGAGCGCGCAGCGGCAGAGTACGGTTTGTTTTACGAACTCAGCACCTCAGCTCAAATAAACTGGAAGCAGGTACGGAACATAAAATTTCTTGAAGACTATCTCCGGTCTGATGATTTCGCGGTTGATGACGGTGAGCGGAAACAAATCATCAGCAATGTTCAGAATAACCCCGGATTAAAACTTATTGATCTGCTCCGCTCGGTTAGAAATTCGGACAATGTCTACAGGATGGTGATACTCGAAGATATTTTTGTTGATCTTTCAGAACATGTATTAGCAGAACCGGCATATGTTCCTGTTTTCCTGAACAAAGCAGCATCTTTTGCATGGCAGGAATTGGCGAAATCAGATAGCCCTCTCGCTGCGGCAATTGAGATCAAGGCAGGTTCGAAGATTGAATGGGCAGGAAAAGAATGGAAGGTGGTCAATGCTGGAAATTCCGAAGTATTCCTTTCGGAAACAGAGAGTAATTCGCTTTTGCCGGTTCGCCTGGATGATTTCCATCAATTGGCAGCAGCGGGGAAAATAAAACCGGTAACACCTGTACGATGCGCAGGTTCAGTTCCTGAGCCGGTTTTTGAACTCTACAGCAAAGCATCAGAGAAAGATTTGGAAACTGCGAATTTCAGGACAGAAATAGTGCATGCATATCAAAACAAAGAAAAACATGACGGCATGCCCAATGAACGCACACTTCGCAGATGGATTGCCAAATATAAAGAGGCGGAAATCCGGTATGGCTGCGGATATCTCGGCTTGCTTCCGCAATACCGGGAGTCAGGAAACTATGGAAGCAAACTTCCGCTGAAAGTTCTTGAGATTATCGACGATCAAA
>JBKKAT010000839.1:0-4275 GCA_046714535.1 Acidobacteriota bacterium
ATAATAAGCTCTCCGTAGGGCGGGCCTCCGTGCCCGCCGTGGATCAATATTGGCGGGCAGGGACGCCCGCCCTCCGAACATAGCGAAAATGGATTACCGGAAGATCATCGATTCATACAAGGCTGGTCACTTCAGCAAAGAGGACATTCAGCAACATCTCTCCGACTTGATGCTGTTCATGGATTTTTCAGGCAGCTTGAATCACACAAGCGCCGTGGCGGAGATCGCAAATCTTCTTTTACTAACCTTGATGGGTTATACGCGCTCCCGGCGGGCAGCATTTTTTCTTTTCCAGGGTTCGACGCTACAACTCATTGACTTCAAGGGAGTAAGAATCGTGTCGAAGGAATTCGACTGCGCCTGGAGTCCTCCGTTCTCGCCCTGTCATGTCCTGACTGAGCAAGAAGAGAATCCGTGGATGAAGGCATTTGAAGAAGCGGGCTTGCAGCTCATGCTTCCCATCACGCAGGATGATCGTTTGCTGGCTGTAGTTGCCCTGGGGGATAAGTCGGCAATTCAGGGCCACTCCTTGCAGGTGGCGATGGCCTTATCACAAATGTGCGCAGGCGCGCTCGAAAACGCGCAGGCGCGGCAGACTCTTCAGAGTGTAAATCGTGAGTTGACGCTCAAGGTGTATCAGCTAAAAACTCTTTTCGAATTGAGCAAGGATTTCAATGCCGTTTGGGATTCAGAAGGAATTTTTCGTATGCTGGGCAGCTCATTGATCGGACAACTCATGATTTCGCGTTGTGCCGTGTTGACGGTTCTAAACGATACGCTGGAAATGAAGTTTCTTCGTGGTTTTCGATGGCACGAACAGGATCTCGATTTCATATCAAAACTTCCTGTGGATTCTCTCTTTTCAGAGAGGCCAAAACCACTCCTTGCGGAGTCTGTCAAATCATCCGACTTTCGGGCGTTTCTGGAATTACAAAAAATTCATTTGATCTTTCCGATGGTTTTGAATGAGGAAGTCCGTGGCCTCATTTTTCTTGGCGAAAAAAAGAACCGTAAGCCATTTGGTCAGGAGGACTACGATCTGATTACCACCCTGGGCAATCTTGCGCTCGTGGCAGACGAAAACGCGCGAATGCAGCAGGAAATGATTGAGAAACAAAGAATGGAAAGAGAACTGGCTATTGCCAGAGAGATTCAGGTCGGCTTGTTGCCTCAAGCAATTCCAAAAATCAGAGGTTATGAAATCATTTCTGTTTTCGAACCTTGCTACACCGTGGGCGGAGATTATTTTGACTTTCTTGCAGTGTCTGAACAAAGCCTCGCTATCGCCATCGCGGACGTATCGGGCAAAAGCACACCTGCTGCATTGCTGATGGCCTCTTTGCAGGCCTCCTTGCGCGCCCTCTCTTCTGTGGAAGTGACCGAACCGGCCATTACAATCCAGCGATTAAACCAGCTTCTTTGCGACAGTCAGAGCCAGACCAGCAAATACGTGACCTTCTTCTACGGGATTTTGAAACACAACAGTGGCGAATTGAACTATGTGAATGCAGGACACTGCTATCCTCTCGTACTAAAAGAGTCCGGAGACGTCCATCGTCTGGACATCGGTGGCACCGTGCTCGGTTTTTTTCGGGATGCAAATTACAGAAGAGGTGTTTATAATGTCGATCCCGGAGATGTAATGATTTTTTACACTGATGGTGTTTCTGAAATGACAAATCCAGAGGAAGAAGAATTCGGAGTGGACCGGATTGTCGATACCATGCGGAAACATCGCACAGAACCCATCTCTGCCATCCGGGACGCTCTGCAGCAAGCATTACATGAACATCGCGGGGCTCAACATCAAGGGGATGACCTTACTTTTATCCTTTTGAAGCGCACTTAACAGAAATATGTCACCTGCAAAAAAAATCAAACGAAATCCGTATGCGAAGCAGATCGCCAAAAAACTGGAAAAGCTTGTTGATGTGATGCACACCCTTCGCTCTGCGGAAGGATGTCCCTGGGATCGCGCCCAATCTCTGGGTGATCTGCGCCAGTACGTTCTCGAGGAGTCGTATGAAGTGCTGCAAGCGATGGACCAGAAGAACATCCCTGCGCTCAAAGAAGAACTGGGCGATTTGATGTTTCAGGTCGTTTTTCTGTCACAAATGATGCAGGAGCAAAATGCTTTTACACTATTAGAAGTTTTGGATACCGTCACTGAAAAAATGATCAGCCGCCACCCTCATGTATTTGGTGCTTCCCAGGCCCATTCGCCCGAACAAGCTCTTCAAAATTGGGAATCCATGAAGGATCAACAGAAAGCACTGAAGCAGGGCAGCGATCGTTCGATTCTGGATGGCCTCCCGCTGCATCTGCCGGCCTTGCAGCAAGCGCTGATGATTTCCTCGAAAGTTGTGCGAGTCGGATTTGAATGGGAAACCGAACAGGATGTCTGGAAAAAATTGGAAGAAGAGTTCCGCGAATTTCGGGAGGCTCAGACCGCGGAGCACCGCGCGGAAGAATTCGGTGACATCCTCTTCACCATGGTCAATATTGCGCGTAAACAGAAGATCAATCCCGAAGATGCGCTGCGTATGGCTAATGAGAAATTTCGCGGGCGTTTCAGCAAACTGGAAAAGCGAGTCTACGCGGAGAATAAACAGTTGAGTGATTTGACGCTTGCAGAAATGGATGCGATCTGGGAAGAGATCAAAAGAGAAGAGTGTAAGAAGGGGGATGAGGAGATAGGGGAGATGGGGGGATGAAATTTCTAATTTTTATTAAGCAGGTTCCGATTTCATCGGAAATACGGTTCGATTCGCGTAGAAAAACATTGATCCGCGACGGGGTCAAGAATGAAATGAATGCATATGATCGCAGGGCCATCACGGAAGCAATTCGTTACCGCACGGAAAAGGGCGGGGAAGTCATTGCTGCAACGATGGGACCTTCTCCGGCAAAAGACGCTCTTAGAGAAGCTCTCATCATGGGAGTCGATTCCGCGATTCACATCCTGGATCCACGGCTCGCTGGTAGCGACACACTGGTGACTTCGCGAGTTCTGGTTGCGGCGGCTAAGAAAATCGGCTACGACATTATTTTTTGCGGACAGCACAGCACCGATTCCGAGACCGGACAGGTGCCGGTTCAACTCGCCGAATTGCTCGGCCTTCCCTGCGCAACAGCGGTGCGCAAGATTGAATATCTTCCGGAACGCCTTCTTCACGTCACTTCTGAAACAGAGGAAGGTTCGCTACTCTTGGAAATGCCTTTGCCTGCTGTAATTTCCACTGCGGAACGGCTGATCAGGCCCCTGAAAACAAAGAATGCCGATCTCTCCACGGCTCCTGAAGAAAAAATTCAAGAACTGAATCTGGATGATCTGGGTTTGTCTCCTGATGAAGTAGGGTTGGAAGGATCGCCGACCTGGGTATCGGAAATTACTGATGTGCGAATTATGCGTTCCCCTGAATTGTGGGACGGAACAGATGTCACAGCTACTGCCTCCCGGTTGCTGGATTTGATTCGTGAAAAAAAATCGCACATCCAGCAAGTTCAATCCGTTCCCGAAAATGCCTCGCCAGGAAGCAGAGAATACTGGTGTTGGATTGAGTTTCTGCAAAATGAAGTTCGTCCGGTTTCCCTGGAAATACTGGGTTCTGCAGCAAGCCTTGCTGTTGAAAAAGGGGGAACCGTTTGTGCGATTCTGGCGGGACATTTGAACCCGCAAGTTTCCACTCTTCTCAGCTCTTATGGCGCAGACAAAATTTACTATGCTCAGGCGGCTCAACCGCATCCCGATGAGATCGTTTCCCTTTTGTCGGATCGCATTGTTGCGCAAAAACCATTCGCGTTGTTTTTTCCGGCGACTAGCCAGGGCAGGTATCTTGCTCCCCGAATCGCGGCCCGTCTGGGACTCGGATTGACAGGGGATTGCGTAGGTTTGGCATTTCAAGGCGATGAAAACCTCGCGCAGCTGAAACCTGCATTCGGCGGGAACATTGTGGCGCCGATTTACACTCGCACTTCTCCGTTCCTGGCGACGATTCGCTCCGGCGCGCTCGAAACCAGAGAACCAAGAACCGTCTCCACTCCGCAAGTGAATCACTGGGAACTGCCGCAAAACGTGGTGAAACAGTTCACAATGATCGCGCAGGAAATCGATCCGGGATTGGAAGCTGAGAAAATGGATCAATCAAAAATTGTTGTGGGCATCGGAAAGGGGCTCAGTTCAGAAAACTTGCCCCTCGCTTTCCGTCTTGCGAGCCTGTTGGATGGCGCTGTTGGCGCAACGCGCAGAGTTGTAGACAGCGGCTGGTTGGCGAG
>JBKKAT010000840.1:0-4230 GCA_046714535.1 Acidobacteriota bacterium
GTGTTTAGCGGAGAGCCGCTGTGGTCGCGCAGCAATCCGACGGAGCCAAGGGCATCGGTGATGTAGTAGCGAGTTGCACCGCTGCTGTTTTGCGCGAGCGGTTCATCAATCCCGGGTCCAAACAAGTAATCCGTGTTGATTGCTGCCATTTCGCGGACCAGATTCTGACCATCGTAAAGATATGTGGTGGTCACGCCATTGACGGTTTTGGATTTACGGCGGCCGAGGTAATCGTAGGAATAGGACGTTGTGAGTCCACCGCCGGTGATTCCGGTCATGCGATTTTCATGGTCCCACGTGAACGTGTACGTGCCATCTCCAATCATATTTCCATTGTTGTCATAGGTGTAAGTTTTTGTTCCATCCGATTGCAGGCGCTGACCATTCAGCGGATTCGATCCGTTTTTATAGTAGGTGTAATTTGCAGTGGAAGAATTCACCGTGTTTGTGAGACGGTTTCCGATGTCATCGTATGTCCAGGAGTCGATCTCGCTGTTGAAGGGAGCGATGTTCGGATAATCCACGCGGTCCAATTGATAGTTGCCATCGTAATAGTACTTAAACTGTTTGCTGGTGATGCCCTGAGCCGGGACAGACATTGTCAGCAACGAGCGCTGTCCAAGCATGGTGCTGCCGCCTGTGTACTGATTCACGTCATATCCATAAACATAATTGGCAACGTTAGAACCATTGCTCGTCTTTGTTTGCACCTGCGTCATCCGGCTCTGATTATCATAAGTATACTGACGGTAGGAGGCATTTGGAAAGGTGATTCTGTTATAAGGTCCACGAAGAAGGTACGTGTAATCGAATTGTCCGGCGACCGGAGTCCACTGAACGTTTTTCAAGCTGCCATCGGCATAGTAGGCATAAGTTGCCGCCGGGCCCGACAAAACAGCAGCGGTTGCCACGCGATCGGCCGCATCATACGTGTATGTCAAAGTCCCGCGGAAACCCTGCGCACTGGTTGCGATGCGATAGGACGGATCGTATGTGAACGAATGCGTCTCAGCTCCAAAACCATCACTTACGGACATCAGTTTCTGTCCGGTATAGGAATAGGTGACCGAGTTGGACAGGTAAAGAGTTTTCGAGACCAGCCGCTTTAGAGAGTCATAAGAATAAGCCATCAACTGGTTTTTGCGGTCCCATTTATTCTGCAAAAGTCCATCCTTGTAGTAGCTGTAAGTTTCGGTTGTGCCATCGGGAAATGTGGTGGTGTTCAGGAAGTTTAGACCCGTATAGTAACTGTAACCGGTCACGTTGTTATTGGCATCGGTGATCGAAGTCAGGAGTCCTTTTGTGTAAGTGAACACGGTGGTTTTGTTCAGCGCGTCGATGCTTCGAACCATTTGACCGAACTGGTCGTAGCCCTGTTTCGTGACTTTTCCGTTCGGGTCGGTTTGATGAGTAAATACAAGACCGGTGGGAGCATCGTAGACATCGTAGGTGTAGGTTGTGACGAAGTTCAGAGGAGAGGATCCTGTCGGTTTTGGCAGAGTGACAGTTGCGATGCGATCGACGTTATCGTACGTGTAGGTGGTTGAAAAATTTCCGGGAACAGTAGCGGAGGTGACTCTTCCAACCGAATCACGCGCGTATGAATAAACGGGATTTGCGCCGGAAGTAGAATTTTTCGGGTACGTGACGGAAGTCAGATCGCCAGTTGTCGCGTTGTACGCATAGGTTGTCACGGCGCCCGATCCGTCTGTAGAAGTCAGGACCTGTCCGCGCGAGTTGTAAGTGTAAGTGGCGAGTGTATCGAGGGTCACTCCATCGCTTCTGACCCGATAGACGTGGAAAAGAGCTCCCGGAGCGGTGCTCCCTGTCTGATAATAATCGTATCGCCAGGCCTGCCAGTTCGGATCGACAGCACTTGTTGCCGGATTTTTTGGAGTGATTGAAATCACTTTTTCAGGAAAATTCGGATCATACGCATAATCGAAACGAATCGTCTGCGGTCCCTGATCGTCGCGCGTGATCGTTGCCACCGTTCCATTCGTATAGTATGTGTACGAAGTTTTCACGCCAACTTCATCGATCGTATTTTGAGTGGAACCATCCGCATTGAAAACTGTTGTGGTCGTTGTTCCCCAGGTGTAGGGCATGACTCTGCTGATGACGTATCCGTTTGCATCAAGAGTAAAAACATGATCAACATTGTCGGAAGCTTTTTTTAAGACCAGACCGGGATTGCCATTATAGCGATAGGTGTATGTGTATGTTTCACCCGCATCGGTGTAGGTCGCCGTACGATCAGAACTGTCGTATGTGACGGTTGTGATCACGCGATTCCAGTGGTCCTTGATTACATTCAGCAGCGGCCCGAATCTTCCGTTGACGTATTCGTAGGTTGTTTGTCTGGATGCGGCATCGGTTGCAGAGGTCATTGCGCCTTGAGCATTGTATGCGTACGTAACGGTACGATTGGCGGAGTCTCGGACGGTGCTTACGCGGCCATCCGCTCCGTAAATGAACTCGAGATAGCGGCCTGAACCGGTGCCGTCCGTTACTCTATCCAGACGTCCATTTCCGTTATAAGTAAAAACCAGGTTGTTTCCAAATTCGTCAACCTGAGAAGTCAGGAGTCCCGTAGCAGAATATGTATACTTTGTGCGGCTCTGAGGTGGCGTCAGGTCAAACGTTCCACCAACATTCTTCACCAGCTTGTGATGGTTGGTTGCCGGGTGCGATGTATAGGACCCATCCGGATTTTCACGAAATGCGTAGGGCCGTCCATTCGGCAAGAGAACTGTAACTTCCTTGTAATAGGTAGAGGGAGCCGCATACAAATAGGTGGACTCCTGCAAGGATCCGGTTAGCGAAGAAGTCCACCCTTTCCCGAAAGGGCCATCCATGATCCGCGCAGAATTATAGTTCCGGGTCATTGTTAAACCGAAACCGCGCGTGGGCAAACTAAGATCGGTCACAGAGAAAAAATAGTTACCGATCGAAATCATGTTCGGTGAAGCGGTGCACTCTCCGGTGCAATCACAACATGGTTCCGGATTCGGACCGGGATTGGGCGGATTGATCGGATAGCCGCACCAGTACTGCGCTTGAGCCACCGAAGTAAAACCGAATATTGCAAACAAAAGCAGCAAGGAAAAAATAGGAAGATGAAGCCTTTCTTTCATGAGTCCTCTCAATACCGAACCGTGACTAAAACTTGTTCTTTTGCAATGTTTCCGATGCCGTCCGTAATTTCGAGCCAGACCGTATAGAATCCTGGCGCAACCCACATTCCATTGTCTGCCTTTCCATCCCAAACAATGTTCAGGGCGCCGGGGTTGACTCCGTTCATGTTCATCGTGCGAAGGTAAGAAAGGGACGCTTGATTTTGAAATCTCGCATTCACATTCACGACCTGGTTTTGAAAAGAGGCAACATTCAGTGAAATGGACTGTGTGGTGATTCGCGGATTAAAGACCGGCGGCGTTGCTGTGGGGATCGCGGTAACATTCAACCGTGTGCCGTATACGACCACGACATTCTGTTCCATCACCTGGTTGTGCCATACAACGAAGCCTACCATGTCGCTGCGGAATGCGCCCGCAGCGTCCACGCCGGCCCAGCGGAAGGTGTGCGTTCCCGATTCTCTGAACTCGTCCTGAACCACGCAATGATTGGGCGAGGCACAACCGGGCAGCATCAGGCCCGGTCCAAGCGGGTGATACGTCCAGAAGGGTGAATATGCGATTGTGTATACGGATGGACCTCCGTGACTGTATGTGATCACGGCGGGCTGATTATTGAAAGGATCCCATGCAGACAGACTTGCAGTGTTGCAGTAATGACCGATTGGATGACCTGTTAAATCCCACGTCAGTGTGTTCGTTCCGTCGGTCACCGTTACAACGTAGAAATAAGGTCCCGCGGGCAAGTAAGCGCCATTTTCCAATCTCCCGTTCCATGAATCCTGATAATTCCCTGCGTTGCGGCTCGCTCCATTTACGAGTGTTCTGACAACTGTGCCTGCCTGATTTTTAAGCACCAGGGTTTCCGTCAATGTAAAGGGAATCACGGACGTATATTGAACCGTCTGACCTGTGGCGGCATTGATTTGCTGAACGTTCATCGATGCACTGAAATTTCCAATTGTGAACGTTGTGTTATGTGTAGTTCGATTTCCCGCCTTGTCCCATGTTTGTAATTTCAAGCTATACACACCATTCGTCACGCTGTCTGAGGGCCAGGAGGAGATCGTATTTCCCGATGATTGTGTAGTCC
>JBKKAT010000841.1:0-5607 GCA_046714535.1 Acidobacteriota bacterium
GAGCGCCGGCTTCAGCCGGCATTATGGGCCGCCGGTTTTAGCCGGCATTCATAAAGAGGGCGGGAGAAGCCCGCCCTCGTATCAATTGTTAAAACTGGTAACCTAAACCCAATCTGAATTTCCGGGAGGGGGTGGTCACAGCCGTCACAACTCCGGGACGCGAATTGTAATTCGCGTTGGTGACGCTGTTTGAATTAAAGATGTTGAAAGCATCGAGACTCACGATCAGCATTTGCTGACCGCCGATTGCAAAATACTTTCCGAGTCGCAGATCTACGATCGTCGAACCAGGCAAATAAACAGGATCGTTCGGATCCACGCCCACAAATGTCGGGATGCCGCCTGTATCAACGACTGCGCCGGGAGGTGGACTGTCGAAGTTCCATGGAGCGAGTTGCGGATAGTCTTCCAGGAACCAGTACGGCCGTCCGGAGCTGTATCGCAGACGCAAACCGAGGTCCGTATCGATCTTCGGTAACAGATAGCTACCGGAAACCTTGAATTCATATTTCGGTGTGAAGGGCAACGGACCTTCCAGGTTATTCACCAGATGATTCAAAGTCAGGACCCACGTGGTATCCATAATCATCGGTCCTTCAATGTTCCAATCCTGGAAGTTGTTACGGTTTGCAGGCCCGTTGGAATCCGAATACAGGAAAGAAGCAAGCATTTGAGCGCGATGGGAAAAACGCTTCGTAACCACAAATTGCATACCTTTGTAAGTACGATCTGCGTCAACCCCTTCTATGTCGTTCAGATTTCTTACTTCGTACGCTGTGTTGGAGGAAATCCATGAAAGATCGTCAGCGCTGATGACTCCATCACCGTTATAATCTTTCATCACAACACTGAAAAGATCTACGTTCTGGCCATAGCTCGTGGTATACGGCACGCGCTCGTACTCAAACATTTCACCGGTAACCGCGTTGATCGGCACATTGGCCAGAATGTTTCCCGTCTTTTTGTAAATGAAGGTTGCCGAGAAAGACAGATCCTTCACGACTTCACGCTCAAAGTTGATTGTGAGTTGATCCTGGTGCTGATTCTCCGCATCGGGTGACACATTCAATTGCCAGGATGGATCTGTTTCACTCCAGAAAGATTGGAACGAATCGTTATTGAGCGGATCGAGTCCTCGCAACAAGCGCGCCGCTTCAGTGACTTCTTCCGGATCGATAAACCCATTGTGATTCAGATCCACTTGATCAAACGGTATGTTGAAGTAATTAGTCAGCGTATTGCGCAATGGCATGTCGGGTCCGATTCGACGCAGGTTTTCCAAACCAGCCGGCGCGTAATACCTTCCGTAATTGGCACGGACCACCGTTTTGCCATCGTCCGTAAGCGCGAATGTTCCACCGATTCGAGGCGAGATGTTGGTGAAATCGAAAATGTCATCCGTACCCTGCCTATCTCTTACCTCGTTCAAACCGTTGATATCGGCGTGAATATCAGCCGGCGATTCAAACACGGTGCCTGTTCCGTATCGGTTCGTCATCTTGTCGACCCGCAGACCCAGGTTGAGGGTCAGACGCGGTGAGATCGTCCACTGGTCATCAAGAAATGCGCCGAGTTGTTTGAAGTTTCGAACAGTCTCAAAAGGTGGCGAGTGGATCTGGTTCACGTACCAGAGCATTCCGGTGTCGCCATACCAGTCTTGCAGATACTGGATGTTTTGAGTCCATCTATATGGATATGCGAAATTGGCATAACCCAGGAAATAACCGCTAAGATCGCTGCCATTACCTGTTGTGTATTGAACTCCAAACTTAATATCCTGCTGTCCAAGAAACTCTTCAACGTAATGGGACATGTCCGCCTGGAAGGTGTGACGCGTTGCATCATGACCTTCGATGTACGGGAAATGTCCATTGACGCCGAAGTCCTGCCACTTCCACCAGTTAATAAAACCGGAATTAGCTGGAGCATTCGAAGGCAGTGAAGGATTCCAGCCTGTCCAGAAACTGAGATATTTGAAAGTCAGAAGATCCCGCGATCCCGGGTACCACTGCCACTGTGAAGAAATTGTGTAGTTCTCTTTCTCCACTGCGTATTGCAGAGTCGGATCCCAGGGCACTCCGTCTCCCCAGGTGTCACCAGCGGAGCTGTTTCGCTCCATATGAAAAGCAAACCAGGCATTGTGACTTTCGATCGGTTCCGCGGAAATCTTCGCATCGAAATATCTTCCCTTACTTTCATTCAAGGGCTGCCAGAGAGGCTTTTGGAAATCTTCATCTACGATATCGGCGGCCGTGTAAAACCAAAGGCGATTTTTCACGATCGGTCCGCCAAGAGCCACGCTAAATTCGCGGTCTTTTTCGGTTCTGCCAAAGAGCCGGGAGCTTGGATCCAGAATCAGCCAATCCTCTCCAAGATCATCGCCTAACCCGGGCGCATTGTTGGCGGCGTTTCCCAGCTGGCTGTAGAAACCTGCCTTGCCATGAAGGACGTTGCTTCCCTGTTTTGTAATCACGTTCACGGCAACTCCGGTGGAGCTGCCATATTCAGCTTTCGAACCGAGCGCAATGATCTGAACTTCTTCCACCGTGTCGTAGTTGACATTTACGAGCGTTCCCCACGATCCGCCGCGCGGATCCGTGGAGTTTACGCCATCCACCAAAAACACATTTTCATTCGTACCGCTTCCGTACGCAGTGGGACTCGGAAGCCATGCCGAATCTTTTCCTGCGTCGAACATGCCCGGAGTCATCAGTGTTAAATCGTAGAATGCGTCTCTGTTGGTGGGAACTCTGCTGATGAGCTCTTCATTCAGATTCACATCCACTGTTGATGCTTTTTTATCAACAATCGGGCCTTCTGCTGAAACGGTAATGCTCTCTTCCACAGCTCCCATTTGCATTTGAAAGTCCACGGATACTGCTTCGCCTGCTGAGATCTGTATGTTCTCGCGCACAAGCGTTTTGAATCCAGGAAGAGATGCAGCTACGCGGTACGTACCCAAAGGCAGACTCAGGAAGACGTACGTACCGTTCTCTGAAGTTGTTGTCATTCGTTTTTCAGAAATCAACGCGCTACTTGAAATCTCTATCGAAACGCCGGGAACCGGTGCGCCGCCTTGTTCAAAAACAGCGCCGCTGATTTTTCCGGTCTGGATGGATTGAGCTTGCAAAGATCCGCCCAAGCACATCAAACAGAATGTGATTCCAAGCACGCGAATTGCTAACGCTAAGGAGCTCCTTCCCATTGGTTCCTCCTGATGGTATTTGCTCAGAAATGTTGTACGGGCGATCGTTGTGATCACCCCAATGCAAGGCAAGGACATTCCTCGCCCCTCATCTAAATAGGTCCGTTTTTGTGAAAAATTAAAAATCATTTTGCAATGATCACTTCTACACTGGCTGCTTTCATTGCTTCCAGCATTTCAGTTGGAATGCCTTCATCCGTTACCAATTTGTGAATGGAGTCCAGCTTGGCTATCACGGAAAGGCTCCGGTGCATAAATTTTGTTGAATCCGCGACTGCGATGACTTCTCGCGAAACGCGAATCATTAGGGCACTGAGCTGCGCTTCCAGCAGATCCGGAGTTGTCAATCCAACTTCAGGATCGATCCCATCCACTCCAAGAAACATTCGATCCGCATTCAAATTGCTTAAGGCCTGTTCCGCATGGGGGCCAACCATGGAAAGTGCTGCGCCGCGGAGAATTCCGCCAAGCATGATGATTCGCACGTTTGGCAAGTTAGCAAGTTCCAGCGCAATATTCAGGGCATTGGTAATCACCGTTAATGATTCCAGGCCCAGACCTGCCACACACCGTCCTACTGCAGCGGTGGTGGTGCCTGAATCAAAAATGACTGTATCGCCATCGCGAATCATACTCGCTGCAACAGCGCCAATCTTCGCTTTTTCAGTTTCACGAAGCGTTTCCTTGAGACTGATGGGAAGATCGGGAGCAGGAGAGTGTGGTTTTACTGCTCCGCCATGCGAACGAACGAGAGCGCCGAGTTGCTCGAGAACTTCGAGATCCCCACGGACTGTGACTGTCGAAACACCAAACATATCGGAAAGTTCGCGGACCGTAACGCGCTTTGCGTGATCCAGCAGTTTTAGAATGTGTCTGCGACGTTCCTCTACAAGCATCTTCTGCTGCGCTACATCTACGCTCATTACAACTCCGATTGCTTTCGTTTAGAGTTTCATTTGCTTCGAAATGCTTTCGTTTGCTTTCACTTCAGTCGCATTTTATGGTGATTCGAAAGTAAATGTCAATAGCGGGCCCTATATTTCAGATTGTGAAATCCTTTTCACAATATGAACCCAGCATGAGTTATCGGGATTTCGTTGTCTTTTCAATCCATCCAAGAAGATTCCGGGTTGAAACAACGCGAACTTCCGGTTTGCTGATTGCATATTCAATGAAATCGGTAAGTCCTTTCCAGCGCGCATCACGATCCGCAGCCGTGGGAGTATCAGGATTATCTTCAGCTGTCGAAAAAGTATATAGATGCGAATGCGCAATGAATACAAGCGGAGAACGGTTTCCTGCAATGTGGAGATCGAGATTGTATTTTAGCACCGCACTCATTTCAGAACCATTCAGTCCCGCATCCATCAGCAGCGTGTAATCAAGTCCCGTAATTTTTCCTGTTGATGCTTCATACAAACTCGGATACGGCAGTGGATCCTTCTTTGCAACTCTCATTCGCAAACCCGGAGTGAATCCATATTTAGTAGCAACCTCATCCGGTGGAAGGACGAGCGTGGTAGGGGGTATTTCCCATAGTCCAGGATGCGCGGTAACTTGTGGAAACTTGAAACGGGGAAATTTTCGCGCGATTACATCGATGTCAGGACTACCGCGATCGAGAGTGTAGGGCCACGAACAATTCTTCCCATCTTCAGCATCATCAAAACAATTCGGAAGACTGGAATCATATTTGAAGTTTAAACTTGCGAGTGCAGTAAATAAGCGATCATTGTAGCCAAGATAAGGCGCGCGAAAACCAAACACGTTTTCCGGCCGCGCGCCAATTCCGTTTTTGCCGCTGAGCGTTTCCTTGCACGATTGAATTTCTGCCGCCCATTCCTTTTCACTCCAATCTCTGGGACGGCAACAGTCGTGCGGATCGAGTGGCACCACTCCACCATTGAAGTGATTCACCGTGTGCACGGCCGCTTCATGTCCTGCGTTGAATGCGGAGGACCATGCCCGCCGGTTTCGTTGCTGATGATCTTCTCCGTTTTTCCCACCTATCACTTTTTGTGTGTTGTCTACCAAATAAATGCTGGTATGAAAAAAAGATGCTTGTGCTGCGGAACCATCGTGATTCTTCTTGCCTTTGTAAAAATCTACGATGTAATTCATTCCTCCTTTGGCATTGGGATGCGCCAGGCCGAAGTTATCATCAAATGTAATGGAGACAAATTGAGGAATGTTTTTGGGGTTGAGGCCACCTGGCGGCTTTCGTGACCAGGGCATGGAGCGGGGAGCTTCGTTGCTGATGGTTTCCGAGCCGAGGAATAGAATTAACGCAATTGTAATCAGCAATCGAACCATGTTTTTATGCTTCCTTATTATATAGCCGCGGATTCCAATCCTAGGGGAGCGCGGGCATCTTGCCCGCATAGGGGATCGCGGACTTCCAG
>JBKKAT010000842.1:0-5987 GCA_046714535.1 Acidobacteriota bacterium
TACAATTTCCGGTTGTAAGATAACTTGTTAAAAGGAGCAAAATATGGAACTCGGAACTTTCTCTGTTAGCTTGGCTGTAAAAGACATCGAGGCATCGAAGCTCTTTTACGAAAAGCTGGGTTTTACAGTTTTCGCCGGGGATCAATCACAGAACTGGCTGATTATGAAGAATGGCGATCACGCGATTGGGCTGTTTCAAGGCATGTTCGATAAGAACATTCTCACCTTCAACCCGGGCTGGAGTAGCGATGCTCAGCAACTCAAAGAATTCATGGACGTTCGAGAGTTGCAGCGCCAGTTCAAAGATCGTGGCATAACCATGATTTCGGAAGCCGATGAAAGCTCGACTGGTCCGGCTAGCTTTATGATTGTCGATCCAGATGGAAACACAATTCTGTTCGATCAACACGTATAAACCGGTTTCCGAATAGCGAATACACTATTTAGGTCACGAACGAACCGGATATGGACAATCCCGACTGGCGCGGTTCAAGATATCACTGCTCTGGGTTATGGCCTGTGGGCCCCTTTTCACGCGCTGCGGTAAGCGCACAATGAACACTCATGGGACACTTCACTGATTTCAAGCTTTACTGGGAAGTTTGGGGAGGGTATCCGGATCGTTCTCATCCGTTTGGAAATCCGGAATTACTCTGGGTCATTGCGTCAGAAAATTCGGCAGTACGCTGTCGAGTTTTTCCCGAAGCAAAGGGAGCCATGACAATCGACTGGAATGTGAAATGGGAAAAGATTGCGCTCGACGTTGTCGGTCAGATCAAAAACATTCTTGAAGAGATTGGCGCTTACGATAAACTTCAACCGGTCGTGACTAATACCGTAGAAGGAGATTACCTGATGGTTTGGGACATCACCGGCGTTGAGGGCAGTCGCGCATTCAGCATTTCACTTAAGTGGACGACTCCAGGCGAACAATGGACGCCACTGGGTGAACGATTCAGAGAGATCATGAGCCTTTTGTCGAGACCTTGATGCAAACAGCAAAAACATCTCACTCTCTTATCGATTCTGAGGATTCTGTGCTTATCGTAATCGATATTCAAAATGCTTTCCTGGACAAGCTTCCCCTTCAGGAAAGTGAACGATTGTTAAGTCGTGCGTGCTGGCTCATCGCGGTGGCGCAGTGGAAACAGATACCACTGGTCGCGACGGCGGAAGAAATCGACAATCAACCAGTGGCGGCCAAACTGATTCAATCCTTGCCTCCCGGCGCTCCGATATTTGATAAAGTTTCATTTGGACTTGCTGACCAACCGGACATAATGAAAGCAGTTGAGCAAAGCGGCCGCAAAACGGCTGTACTGATCGGTTTGGAGACAGATGTTTGTGTCGCCCAAACGGCCATTGGGCTGTTGGAACGTGGCTATCGCGTTGCAGTGGTTGCTGACGCCACAGGTACAACTGCGCAAGGACAAGAAATCGGGCTGAACCGGATGAAGAACGCGGGGGCAATCGTCGTTAACACCAGGAGCTTATTCTATGAATGGATGCGCACCGTTGAAATGGTGAATCGTTTTCACAGGGAATGTCCTGATATGCGCGATCTGGCTGGCTTTGCATTGTAATGAATGAATACTGGAGTCTGAATGTCTAAGGATGATGAGAAACGCTACTATGGCCGGTTAGATAATGATGGCCGGCTCCACGCGGATGGCAAGCCATTTTCGGATAATGGTTGTGGCCGAATGCTAATCGACTTTGGTCAAATCCTTACATTCCTCCCACCACCCCCTTCACGAGTGCTCGATATGGGTTGCGGAACAGGTTGGACTTCCAGCTTTTTGGCCAGGACAGGTTATGACGTCACCGCTATGGACATTTCGCTTGATATGATCCGTTCGGCGAAGCGCATCCACTCCCAATCCTCACTGGATTTTATCGTTGGTGATTTCGAAAACGTTCCTGTTGCCTCCACTTTTGATGCAGTCGTTTCGTACGGATCACTCCATCATTGTGCGAACCTTTCTTCGGCCCTGCGCGGTTGCTGGCAAGCGTTAAAGCCAAACGGCCTTCTGATCTTAATGGAGCCTGGAGAGGGACATAGCGACACAGAAACATCATTAAAATTCACGGCTGAGTACGGTCTTACGGAGCGAAGCTTACCGCCAGGACTCCTTAAATCAACATTGCATACGATTGGTTTTAGAGATGTTCAAACTATTCCGTGGCTAAGTCTGTTTTCAGCATGGCCGATGATCGCTCCCGACCAGAGAAGTTGGAAATACCGGATTACTGCTTTTTTAACGGGTCATCCTATGGCAGACGTGATTCAATGGTTTGCGTCCGCCCGCAAGACAGCATTGGTTGTGGCGCGCCGATGTTGACATCATGAACGAGGAATTCAGCAACGTTTATAACGATAAAGCCCGTGCGGATGCTTATGCCGCGCTTGAGTTTCCCGGAACTTACTACCTGGCATACCGGGATTTACCGGCAATCATTAGCAAACACGTCCAGGGTACGAAAGCAGTCGATTTTGGCTGCGGTGCCGGACGTTCGACGCGCTTTTTACAACGGCTGGGTTTCGATGTTGTCGGTGTGGACATCTCCGAACCTATGCTCGCCCTGGCGCGCGAACGGGATTCAAAAGGAGATTATCGTCTCATGTCGGATGATTCCCTCAGTGAGCTCGAGTCGAACACATACGATCTTGTCTTATCTGCTTTCCCTTTCGACAACATCGCGATGGAAAAAAAGTACATGCTTTTTCAATCTTTGAAACGCCTGCTCAAGCGCGATGGACGCATTGTGAATCTCGTTTCGTCTCCTGAAATCTACGTTAATGAATGGACCTCTTTCTCCACAAAAGACTTTCCTGAAAACCGGAACGCAAAGAGCGGTGACAAAGTTCAGGTTGTGATGCTTGATGTCGAAGACAGACGGCCGGTACAGGACATCTTCTGTCCGGATCACGACTATCAGAAAATTTACAAAAGTGCCGGATTGGTGACCATAGAAATGCACAAACCTTTGGGGAGACCGGATGAAGGACATTCGTGGGTGAGCGAGACAAGGGTATCCCCGTGGGTTGTTTACGTCCTGGGACCTGCCTAGGAATTCTTATTTCGCATCGAGGATCGCGGACTTCCAATCCGCAGCCTGCGGCTCCCCTAGAGCTGCGTGGGCAATCGCGGGTAGATCGGCCAGCTGTACTTTGCGATGGTACGTCCCGCCTTCAGGCCTTTGACGCAAAAACCTAAATGAATCACAAAGGTACCAAGGACAGTTGATCATGTGTGTTGGTGTGTATAACGAACAGTTTATGTTTACTTTGTGCTCGCCGGTGCGAGTAACGTCCACACCATCGGGCACAACTCCAAAATTGGGCATGAACGTTATGGTTTGAACTGGGCTGACCAGTTGAGAACGACGGTTAAAGGTGGGGTCATGGTTTCTCCACTCTCGGTATTCATCAGAAAACGCTGCCCATCCGCGGAAACGTCATAACTAAACAGATCTGTGGTCGAAATATGCTGGCGCAGGTGAGTTAAGAAAAGTGGAATAGCTTCAGCCGCTTCAAATATGGTACCTTGTTTCACCGGAACAGCCATCAACCACCCGTTTGGAGCAATGTAGAAAAGCTCCTTTCCGTCATGGCGCCATCTTGGCTCCGATCCCCCTGCAGCGGAAACTCTCCAGTTAGTGGCAGATGCCACGAACGGTGTGACATATACTTCCCATTTTCCGGATTCATTCGAACCATAAGCCACCCATCGTCCATCGGGAGAGAACTGTCCCTGGTTTACCGCAAAGTTAGAACTGATAAACGCGTTCGGCTTTGGCTCCCCGCCCACTGACATCGTCCATAGCTCTAGATTTTTTCCAGGTTCCAGAGATCGAAAAAGTACGAACTGGCCGTCCAGAGACCAATCTGTCGGATACATCCTGCTGCTTGATTTCAGAATTGCTTCTTCACGATAAGTTCCGCTTAAGTCCTTCCGATAGAGATTTCGAAAAACAGCATCGCGGTTGGAGGCAAAAATAATAGATTTCCCGTCGCGCGACCAGACTGGATTTGTGTCTTCCGCCGGAGAGGAAGTGAATCGTGTTGGAATACCTCCGGACGGCTCGTAGATCCAGATATCGGCATTTCCCGTTTTCGAGTCAATGATATCCACGGCAACTCTTCCTCCATCAGGCGCGATTCGCGGATTCGCGCAATCAGCCGGCCCGCCCATGTGTTCGATTGATTTTCCGGCCCTATCAAACCAGGTAAGTAGCGATGCTGGGACAGCCCGATTTTGATAAATCAGCGAGCCATTTTGAGCAATGGAAAACAGGACGTTGTAGGTTTGAGGAAAGTATTGAATGTCTTCGGCAACTGGAAAAGCATCGCCAGTGAGAAGCAGACTCTTTGTGTCAAACGCTTGTGCCAGGAGATTCCCATCCCGGTAAAAAAGCAAATGTCCTGATGGAGCGAATGCAACACTCGATTTAGCGCGAGTGAGAAATTTTTCCTGCTTCGAATCAAGGGCGGCGATATAAATGCCCATATTCTCTTTTTGCCCTCCCGTTCCGAAGCTCGTAGTTACATAGAGAAAGTGTTTTCCATCAGGCAAAAAGAAAGGCCACCGGTGAGAATCCTCTCCTCGTTTCACATTGAATTCTCTTGCAGATGTGACCGGCCCGCCTGAAGCAGATACACGGTATAGCGGGTTCGAAGCACTGGCAAAAAGGATGACCCCGTCACGATTCCAGCTTCCGCCGCGTCCAATCGGCACATCGCAAATAATTTGTGGCGGTCCACCTGATGCATGAATCTTCTTAAGTTTTCCATCAGCGAAAAAACCGATCAATTCACCATCAGGGGACCAGAACGGGAAGGATGGATTTTCAGTGCCCGCCAACGGCTGCAGCATGAGTGAGTCCATCGATCTGATCCACAGGAGATCTTTGCCGGAGGAATCTCTTGCGACTAAAACAATCTTTGAACCATCCGGAGAAAAGGCGGCTGCGCGCAATCCTGATTTTTCCGGAAGGACAATGGATAATCGCAAGGGCCGCAAAAGTGCACTCCCTTTACGCTGAGAAAAAACCATCACGGCAAAAAGCGCAGACAATAAAATGAGAGTCCCGTGAACCCAGAAGGAGCGCTCACGTTTTCTAATGCGCGTTATCTTCGGCTGCATTGCTGGCTGTAAACTGGATTGAGAAATCCAAATCAGCTCTGTCATGAGATCGTGCGCGCTTTGCCAGCGTTCATCGGGATCTTTTGCCAGACAAGTTTTCACAACCCGATCTAAGGTGGCCGGCGCAAGCGGCTGAATTTGCGAAATCGGCGCCGGCTCATCTTTTAAAATCGCCGAAATCAAACTCGCCTGACTGCTTCCAGAAAAAGCTTTCTTGCCGGTTGCCATCTCATACAGCACGCTTCCAAACGCAAAAATATCGGTGCGTGAATCGGCTTCTTTTCCTTCCAGTTGCTCCGGCGCCATGTATTGAACCGTTCCGACAATGGTTCCTTGCGCAGTGATGTCCCGCGCTTCGGTTGCGAGAATCGAAGCATGCGTGGATTCCGAAACAGGCGCGCGTTGCAATTTGGCCAATCCAAAATCGAGTAATTTCACGCCGGATTTAGTCAGCATGATGTTGCCCGGTTTTAAATCGCGATGGATGATTCCTTGTTTGTGCGCTTTATCCAGCGCATCTGCCATCTGAATTGCGTATCGAAGCATTACATCAGCGGGCAGGAACCCTTTCGTCAATCGCTGCGCAAGCGTTTCTCCTTCCAGAAATTCCATCACTAAAAATTCCATGCCCTCTTGAGATCCAACATCGTACAGCCCACAGATGTTTGGATGACTCAATTTTGAAATTGCACGTGCTTCGCGTTCAAATCGCTGCTTGAAATCGGAATTGCTGGAAAGATGCGAAGAAAGAATTTTGATAGCTACCGTTCGATCCAATCGCGTATCGTTCGCGCGATAGACCTCGCCCATTCCGCCTGCGCCGATCGGCGCGACGATTTC
>JBKKAT010000843.1:0-6494 GCA_046714535.1 Acidobacteriota bacterium
GGCTATACCAAACCGGAAGAGAGTAAAAAGTTCCTGGAGATTATGGATAAGCAATTGCGAAACATGCAAAATCTCGTCAGTGATATGCTCAATCTCGCGGCTGTAGAAGAGACCAGAACGGCGTTGCGAAGGGAGTTGGTCGAATTAGATGTCTTGGTCGAAGACACCCTGGCCCTAATCCGTCCGCTGTCAGAAAAGAAGAATCAAAAATTTGTTCTGCATCTACCGCAAGAAAAAATATTGCTCAACGTTGATCCATCACAAATTACAGATGCGTTGATGAACCTGCTGGATAATGCGCTGAAGTATACACAGGAAGGGGGAACCATTGAGCTTTCAGCGAGAATTGAAAAAGAGAATTTGATTTTTCAGATTCGCGACAACGGTCCCGGAATTCCGGTCAATCAGATCTCAAGAATTTTTGAGCGTTTTTACCGTGTAGATAAAAGCCGCTCGCGTGAAATCGGAGGAACCGGCCTTGGACTGGCAATTGTGAAGCATGCAATTGAAAACCATGGCGGCACAGTCTCGGTGCAAAGCGAGCCGGGACGCGGTTCTCTTTTTACTCTCATCCTGCCGGGAACTGCATGGCAGCGTGCTCAAAAGGTACCGATCGCATAATTGATTGTTGCTTTCTCATTGCATCTTTGTGAATATGCCGTTACTATTCTGTAAAGCTCTTTTAGGAGTAGAAACTGATGGCGTTTTCACTCATTCCGAGAGACGAAAAATTCTTTGATCTGTTCGAGCAACAGGCCCGGTCGATTGAGGAAGCCGCAAAACACTTTCTGGATCTGGTGCAAGATTGGAGTGACAAACATCCCGGAATCGCCCGGCTCAGGGATCTGGAACATGAGTGCGATATCACCACTCATGAAATCATGGATAAGCTCAACCGGACGTTTGTAACACCCATTGACCGGGAAGATATTCACGCGCTGGCAAAAGAGCTGGATGATGTGGTGGATATCATTCAGGCCATCAGCGAACGGATGCTCCTGTTTAACATTACAAAGACCACTGAGGAACTGATCGAGCTTGCGAAAACTCTTCAGGAAGCCATACACAACGTTTCCAAGGCCATCACCAGCGTCCGCCAGTTGAACCGTCCGCGCAGAATCCTGGATTACTGCATCGAAATCAACCGTCTCGAAAACAGAGGAGACCGCACATCGGAAAGGGCCATAGGCGCTCTCTTTCACAATAATACCGATCCGATGGAAGTCATCAAGTGGAAAGAAATCTATGATGCCACCGAATCAGCAATCGATAAGTGCGAAGATATTGCTAATATTATAGAAGGAATAGTTGTTAAGCACGGATAGCAAATGGAGTGGGGTCTCATCCTTGTCTTGCTTCTCATCCTCGGCGCTGAATTTGTAAATGGCTGGACCGACGCGCCCAACGCGATTGCCACCGTAGTTTCTACCCGCGCCCTTCCCCCTTTTCTGGCTGTTGTCATGGCGAGCATTTTCAATTTGCTCGGCGTGTTGCTCACTGGAACTGCGGTAGCTAAGACAATCGGCACAGGGATTGTGGATCCCAATGTCATCAATCTGACAACGGTTGCCAGCGCGATGATTGGAATTATCGTCTGGAGCAGCGTTGCGGCTTACTGGGGTTTGCCGACCAGCGAAAGTCATGCTCTTGTGGCGGGTCTTGCAGGGGCCGGTTTGGCGGCGGCCGGACCCGAAGCTCTACTCTGGAGTGGCTGGCAAAAAGTATTAATCGGCCTTGTCTTCTCCACATTTTTTGGTTTTGGCGGTGGATTGATGGTGATGACCCTGATTTATCGCGTTTTTAAAAATATCACTCCTTCTAAAGCGAGGGGAACCTTCCGTTACTTACAGATTTTTTCTTCTGCTTTCATGGCTTTCAGTCATGGCACGAATGATGGCCAAAAATTCATGGGCGTCTTTACTCTTGCACTCGTTCTCGCAGGTGTGTTTGCGGAATTTGTGATTCCGCTCTGGGTTATTCTTTTGTGCGCAATCACCATGGCTGTTGGCACGCTGACCGGCGGATGGAAGATCATGAAGACCATGGGAATGCGAATGACGCACCTCGATACACCGCAGGGCTTTGCGGCCGAAATGGCCGCGGCAACAACGATTGAAATTGCTACCAGATTAGGTATTCCGCTCAGCACCACACACACGATCAACACATCGATCATGGGCGTGGGGTCTGTCCGGCGTTTCTCCGCGGTTCGATGGGGAGTTTCCGGGGAAATCATTACGGCCTGGATCCTCACTTTTCCGGTCTGCGGAACCATCGCGTTTCTTGTGACCAAGGTCGTGGAACTACTCAAATCTGCATTCTAGAATTTTGTAACGCCCGCGACTGTCCAAAGTCAGTTGGAGCGCGGACTTCCAGTCCGCAATAGTTTTGCCTTCTTCAAAATTCTTGCGGGCAAAGATGCCCGCGCTCCCGCTAGCGCACGCATTCCTCGACTTTTTGGAAGGCCGCGTATCAAACTGTATAATTTGCCGAGCATGATCATTCTCTTGCTGCATTTGCTCGCCTGGGTTCCTGCGATCATCGGATTAGGAAGCGTTCTCCTGTTTGTTCGCAAACGAATATCATCGATTCCCGGGACGGAGTTTGAAATCTCAGAACCCTGGTTCGGTTTCGTCTTTCTGGCGACAATTTCAAGTTTTCTGAATTTCTTTTTTCCGATAACCAGGATGGTTGCTGCGCCGCTTCTTGTCATCGGATGGGGCATGGCCTGGTACCGGTTCACGAAAATCGGTTTCACGAAATCAAATGTGCGGAATAGCGTTCTGGCCCTTCTCTGGATGATTCTGGTTTCATTTTGGGCAGCGCAACCACCGATCAATCATGATACTGGTTTGTATCACTATTCTTCGATCCGGTGGATCAATGAGAATTCGATTCCATTCGGTCTTGCGAATCTTCATCCGAGATTTGGTTTCAATTCTGTATGGTTCCCGCTTGCCGCAGTCCTGCAGTGGCCTTTCTTTGATGCAAACGGTACACATTGTTTTACAATTTCTGCTCTGCTGATTTACTTCTTTGGCATTGCGGTTGCCACATCATTTGCCGCGATTCGCGCTAAACAAACTTCGATCGACAAGATCTTCTTATTGCTTTCAGTCTTGATTGTGCTCGGGAATGTGTTTCGACGGAACATCAGTTCACCCTCTCCGGATCTTGCCATCCTTTTGTTATGCATCGTCGTGATGTATCTGGCGCTTCAAACGATTCAGTACTCTTCCGATTGGACGTATAAGTATTTTCAAGTGATCGTTTTATCCTTTTTTGGAATAGCGATTAAGTTTTCTTCCTTACCACTATTGTTTCTTCCCTTGAGTTTGATTCTTTTGGACCGGAGGAAGAAAATTCCATTTTTTGCAGAGAAAGTTGCCGGCTACTCTTTCTTGTTTTCAGGAATCATCACACTGGTCTGGCTGGCGCGGGGAATCGTTCATTCGGGTTGTTTGGTCTTTCCTGCCGTTCAAAGTTGTTTTCAGGGTTTTTCCTGGACGGTTCCTGCCAGCATCACGGCCGGCTACGGTTCACTGATAAAACTGACTGCACGATTTCCTCATATTCAACCCCCGAAAGCCGTGACGGATTGGAGTTGGACCGGATACTGGTTGAGGGAACAGTTGTCTTCCATCGATTTCGTGCTTTCTTCAGGATTGCTCGTCGCCGCCTTGATCACTCTTTTTCTGGCAAGGTCCCGCGTGAAAGAGATGCTCTGGCTTATTTTTTCGCTGATTGCGGCGATTCTGTTCTGGTTTTTCACCGCGCCTGATATGCGATTTGGCGCCGGTTACTTGTGGTCTTTGTCGCTTCTGATTTTGAGTATGGCGATTCACGGCCTGCACAAGGCAAGCGTCGCGATGAGAAAAATTGTGCCCATAATTTTACTCTCAGTAATCCTGATCCTGATTGTTCCCCTGCGAAATCAGCTGTATTTTGGTTTGCCTCCTTTACGGAAAGCATTTCGGAACATCCGCGAATTTCTTTTTATTTTGCCGGTACCGGCAAGCGAAACCGAAACGCGATTGAGTGTGGATGGAATTCCTGTTCATCTACCCGTGAAGGGACAGGATTGCTGGTTCTCGGAATTGCCCTGCACGCCCTTCCTTTATGAAAATCTTAGAATCGAAAAATCTCCAGACGGTTCTTTCACGAAATTCTATTTCCCTTGAAACTCACCGCTCAGCACTCAGCACTTTGCACTCAGCACTTCCTACCAGACGGGCCGGGTGGTGATGAGCAGTTGTGCAATGTGCCTTTCTACAGGGCGGGAATAGAAGAAGCCCTGAGCGTAGTCACACTGCAATGCCTTTAACTGCGCCGCCTGCTCCTTATTTTCTACACCTTCCGCAATCACATCCATACCGAGATTTCGCGCAAGATTCATGATTGTGCGGACAATTTCGAGATTCTCATCAAATCCCATACGAGTCACAAACGAACGATCGATCTTCAGGGCGTTGATGGGGAAACGGTGCAGGTAACTTAACGAAGAATAACCGGTTCCGAAATCATCAATATGAAGTTGCACATTGAGCGCGCGTAATTTTTCGAGTGTAAAGGTGATGGATTCGGGCCTTTCCATGATCGTGCTTTCTGTAATTTCCAGCATAAGCGTGTTTTCCGTGAGCTCTGTTTGTTCCAGAATCAAGCTGATGTCCTGCACCAGATCCGCTTGTGAAAATTGTTTGCTGGAAAGATTCACGCTGATGGTTAAGTCCGATTGAAATTGTTGTTGCCAGACCTGCAATTGTTTGCAGGCTTCTTCGAGTACCCATTTACCGATCGGCAGAATCAGTCCGGTCTCCTCCACATGCGGCACGAATTCATTGGGATAGATCAAACCTCTTTCCGGATGCTGCCACCGTATCAACGCTTCGAAACCCGTTAATTTACCGGTCTTTAGCGAAATAGTGGGCTGGTAATGAACCCGGAATTCCTGACGCTCCAGAGCACGCCTCAAGCTGGTTTCCATCTGCAGCTGAGCAACGGCTCGCGAGTGCATTCCCTGATCAAAGATTTGGTGAGTCGATTTGCCTGCTGCTTTCGCGCGGTACATCGCCGTATCGGCGTCTCGCAATAATTCTTCAGGACGATCGTATCCGGTGGCGCTCAACGCAATTCCGATGCTTGCCGACGTAAAAACTTCCTGACTTCCGATTGTAAAGGGTTGCGCGAGATCCTGATGGATTCGATCCGCAACCGTTGTCGCGTCTGTTACATCGTGGATATCTTCCAGAAGAATTGTAAACTCATCTCCCCCCAATCTGGCGACAGTATCGCCAGGGCGCAGACAGGATTCCAATCTTCTTGCGATCGAAATGAGGAGTTGATCTCCCACCATATGTCCAAGACTGTCATTGATCATCTTAAAACGGTCAACGTCCAGAAACAGCACCGCAAAAAGATAATCGGCGCGGCGTTTGGCGCGGCCAAGTGAACGGGCAAGGAGATCAGTGAACAGAGCACGGTTGGGAAGACCGGTGAGTACGTCATGGATCGCTTCATGCATCAAACGCTCTTCGACCAGCTTGCGATCCGTTATATCGGTCTGTGAACCCACCAGTCGATAAGCTTTTCCTTCTTGATCACGGACGGCAAGCGCGCGGCTTAACATCCAGAGATAGCTCCCATCGCGATGCCGCATACGATGTTCATTTTCAAAATGAGGAGCGAGTACTTCCAGGTGAGCGGCAATTTCCGATTTTAACCGGCTCAAATCATCCGGATGAACACGATCGAACCATGCTTCGGGAACTTCACCGATTTCATATTCCAGATAACCGAGCATTTGTTTCCAGCGGGGTGAATAATAAATGCGATCGGTGCTTAAATCCCAGTCCCACAATCCATCGTTAGCTCCGCGAACTGCGAGAGAGTAACGTTCTTCGCTTTGCCGCAGCGCCTCTTCAGCTTTTCGCTGCTCCGTTACATCACGGAAGCTCCAGACTCTGCCAATACTGTTGCCACCGATCATTTGCGGTCGCGAGTAACGCTCAAAAACGCGTCCATCTTTGAATTCGAGGATGTCAAAGCTTTCCGCGTTCGGATCGTTATACAGTTCACGAACTTTCTTCAAGAATCCTTCGGGGTCGATGAGCTGATCCAGAACGAAAGACAGGGCGCGACTATCATCACGCGACTCTATGATGTCCACAGGGATCCGCCAGAGATCTGCGAATTTCTGGTTGTAGCTCGCCATTTTACCGTTCGAGTCCACCACCAGAATTCCATCAGCGGTCGATTCGAGAGTGGCCCGCAACAATGACACCGAAGAATCCAGTTCCTTCTCTGCTTTTTTTCGTACTGTGATGTCCCGCTGTGTGCCCCAGAGACGGTAAAGATGACCATTCTCAACAATTCCTACTAAATTATTAGCAAATATTTTGAATTTGCGCTCCCGGTCCTGCTCATGCGATTCAACATCGGATAGCCGGTATCCGGATTGAATAAAAATTTTCAGCATTTGGCGGTTGTGCTCATCG
>JBKKAT010000844.1:0-3501 GCA_046714535.1 Acidobacteriota bacterium
CCACAAGGCTCCCTGCCAAAGAAGAAAGAAAGAGCACCAACAGAACATTCTGCCAGCCCAAAAAAGCTCCTACCATTGCCAGCATCACGATGTCCCCTTCTCCGAGTCCATCTTTCTTTCGCACGAATTTGTAGAAAAGATACACCACCAGAAGGATACCGGCCCCCAGCAAAACACCGAGAAGAGAATCTCTTGGCCCGATGTACGGATTGATGAATGAAGTCAGGATTCCGATCAAAATCGCCGGGTACGTAATGACTGCAGGCAAAATGCGATGGTAATAATCAACGAAAATCAAAATGATGATGCTGCAACCGAAGTAGGCATAAATAAAAAACGGAACGGAAATCCCAAAATAGCGATATAAAAGCAAAAACAGCAACGCGGTCAAAAGTTCAACGAACGGATAGACAAGCGAGATCCGGTTACCGCACTGAAAACAACGGCCCCGCAACCAGATATAACTGAGAATCGGAACATTGTGATACCACGGAATCAGAGTCTCGCACTTCGGACAGCGGGATCGTGGCGTCACCACTGACTGGTCCAGGGGAATCCGGTGAATGCAAACATTCAAGAACGAGCCGACAATGGACCCGATTAGGAAAAGATAGATCTGAATGATCGGTCCGAAGTAAGGATCATCGAAGTAGAGTGCTCTATCCATTCAAGTCGTGATCGATTGTAACCCGATCACAACGAAGATCAAGGAGGCGGACAAGATGTCCGCGGTCCCCTATGCCGGCCAGAGGCCAGCGCTCCATATGCGTGCGCTCCCCTGCCTAATTCACGGGGTTCGTTGGAGTATCTTCAGGAAATTCCTTCGCTTCCAGAATGGTCGTTTCTTCTGTACCAAGCACTGCAGCTTCGCTGCGCGGATTCACGGCCAGATCAATCACCTCATCGACGCGTTTGATGAAGAAGTATTCCATATCGTCTTTCACATTGGCCGGCACATCGTCCAGATCCTTACGGTTGCGATCCGGTAGAATCACTTTCGTCAATCCGGCACGCTTCGCCGCAAGAACTTTTTCTTTGATACCACCCACCGGAAGATCCGCTCCACGCAGCGTAATTTCTCCGGTCATCGCGACATCGTTCTTTACCGGTCTATCAGTGAGCATGGACAGTAAAGCAACAAAAAGCGTAATCCCTGCTGAAGGACCATCTTTTGGCTGGGCGCCGGCAGGAACGTGAACATGGATATCGTAATCTTCGAAAAAGTCTTCAGGGATCTTCAAGTCCTTCGCCTTCGAACGCAAGTAACTCAAAGCGGCCTGGGCAGATTCTTTCATGACATCACCCAGATGTCCGGTCAATGATAGTGTTCGCTTCCCTTTCATCTTGCTTGCTTCCACAAACAGGATATCTCCTCCGGTGGCTGTCCAGGCAAGTCCGGTGGCCACTCCAGGAACGGCGGTGCGCTCTGCCACTTCCGAAAAGAATTTGATCGGACCGAGGTATTTGCTGACATCATCAGCCGTAATATTTTTTCCCTGCGTTGAGCCTTCCACAACCTCTTTGGCAACGCCGCGGCAAATGGTCGCAAGCTCCCTTTCCAGATTTCTTACGCCGGCTTCGCGCGTGTAATTGTGAATCACTTCTTTAACCGATTCTTCTACGAAGGTGAGCTGATCTTCCTTGAGTCCGTGAGCATCTATCTGCTTCGGAATCAAGAAATTTGTAGCAATTTTGTACTTATCTTCATCGATGTATCCGGGAATCTCGATGACTTCCATTCGATCCTGCAAAGGAGCCGGAATCGGATCGAGCAAGTTCGCGGTTGCAATAAACATGACCTTCGACAGGTCAAAAGGAACTTCCAGATAGTGATCGGAAAACGCAAAGTTTTGTTCCGGATCCAATACTTCCAGCAAAGCTGATGACGGATCTCCACGGAAATCGGTGCCGATCTTATCGACTTCGTCCAACATGAAAATAGGATTGTGCGATCCGACTTTTTTGATGCTCTGAATAATTCGGCCCGGCAACGCACCCACATACGTTCTGCGATGCCCGCGGATTTCCGCTTCATCGCGCACTCCACCGAGCGAAATGCGAATGAACTTGCGTCCGAGAGCGCGTGCAATGGAACGGCCAAGAGATGTTTTTCCCACACCAGGAGGTCCTACAAAACAAAGGATGGGGCCTTTCATGTCCGCTTTCAGCTTGCGAACCGCAAGGTATTCCAGGATTCTTTTCTTAACCTTTTCCAGATCATAATGATCTTCATCCAAGACCTTTGCAGCTTCCTTGACGTCAAGATTGTCTTCCGTCCCAATCATCCACGGCAGTTCAACAAGCACTTCCAGATAGGTGCGGCAGACTGAATACTCGGCAGAAGCGGGATGCATTTTGGAAAGCCGCTTGAGCTCTTTTTCTGCGACCTTCTTGACATCGGCAGGCATTTTTGCCTTTTCAATTTTTTCGCGGAACTCTTCCACTTCCATTCCGCGTTCATCCCCTTCTCCCAGTTCTTTTTGAATTGCTTTCAGTTGTTCACGCAAATAATATTCGCGCTGGGTTTTATCGATTTCGCCTTTGACTTGCGTCTGGATCTTGTTCCCGATCTCCAGAATGTTGATCTCTTTATTGAGCAACATGTTTACCTTTTCCAGACGATCCTTCAAATTCACGCATTCCAGGACATCCTGTTTTTCTTCAGTCGAAATCTTTAAGCTGGATGCGACGAGATCGGCCATTTTGCCGGGAGCTTCCATATTTACGATGACCGAAGCAAGATCGGAGGAAAGGTAGCTGGCCATTTCACTCAGCTTCTTGAATAGTTTTTTTGCATTCATCACGAGTGCATCAATTTCCAGACTCTTCTCATCCGGCTCATCGATGATGTCCACCTTGGCGACGTAATAGGGAGCAGTCTGTAAAAAGGATTCCACTTTAAAACGGGAGAGACCCTGCACGATCACCCGCAACGTGCTGTCCGGCATCCGTATCATTTTCGTGATTAAAGCGGTTGTGCCTACCCCATACAAATCATCTTGCTTTGGTTCCTCGATCTTCGGATCCTTTTGAGTAACCAGCCCAATGATGTTGTCATTCTTTATCGAATCCTCAATTAGCTTTACGGATCTATCCCGTCCCACCACCAACGGAATCATCAGCTCCGGATAAAGAACCGCATCTCTCAGTGGAAGAATCGAAATAATATCGGGAACGCTTACTTTTTTATTTTTAGAACCTTTCATTTTTATCTCCCAGCCCGAAGGCACAGCAACCGCACAAACTTACTTCCCGGCTGCTAAGTAGAATAAAATATAAGTTTCCACAAAATTCAAGTCAAAAACAGTTGAGTCTCTCACTATCAGATTTGTGATAAAACAGTAGTGGAGGAAAGATTATGGCAACGATCCAGAAAATATTAGCACGTGAAATTTTGGATTCACGCGGCACACCGACCGTGGAGGCGGAAGTGCATCTCAGCGACGGTTCCTGGTCACGGGCAGCTGTGCCTTCGGGTGCTTCCACCGGACAGTATGAAGC
>JBKKAT010000845.1:0-2777 GCA_046714535.1 Acidobacteriota bacterium
GCACAGAACTCATCGCTGGTTCTTCAATCTTTGTCAGATTTGAAGGAATGCGATTTCACTATATGTAGCGATCAGGAAGGCTTTTTGAAAATGACGTCGGATATCCAGCCTGATGGATCGGTAGATGGGCGGGTGTAATGCGTGTTCTATTGGCCGAAGACCATAATATTGTCCGGTCAGGAATCCGGCTTTTACTTGAAACTCTAAACGGAGTTGAGGTGGTCCAGGAAGCTGCCGATGGCAGGGAAGCCTTGCGACTGGCGCGTGAATTTTATCCGGATGTGGTGTTGATGGATATTACAATGCCGGAACTCAACGGGTTGGAAGCGACAGAACAAATCAAAAAAGATTTTCCACGAGTCCATGTGATCATTCTTTCGGTTCATGCCGGTGAAGAATATGTGGTGCATGCTTTGAAAGCTGGCGCTTCCGGTTATCTCGTGAAGGACTGTGACACAAAGGAATTGGAGCTGGCGCTCCGCTCCGTGGTTAAGGGGGACACTTATCTGAGTCCCACAATATCCAAACAGGTGGTAACCGATTACCTTCGTGTGTTGAACAGGGAGCCGGAATCTACGCAGCATCTAACTACGAGACAACGGGAGGTGCTGCAACTGATTGCGGAAGGACATACAACGAAGGAGATTGCCACTAGATTGCGGCTTAGTGAAAAGACTGTTCAATCTCACAGGATGCAAATCATGCAAAGGTTGGGGCTTCACGATATCGCAGGTTTGGTTCGGTATGCTGTCCGTACAGGTTTGATCCAGGCCGAATAATTTGAACCGGGAAACTCAAAATTCCTGGCATTCTTGGCGGTTTGTGCTGATCTGTGGTTTCATAGTTCTATGATCGGGACGAAGCTGGGGGGACGGTACGAACTCCTGCGCGAAATAGGCCGTGGCGGCATGGGAGTTGTGTATCTTGCAGAAGATCCGATGCTGGATCGACAGGTTGCGATTAAGGTCCTTGCCCCGAATCTTCTAAATTCGGAAATGGAAAAGCGCTTCAAGCGCGAAGCGCGGACAGTCGCACGATTAGATCACAATGCAATCGTGGGAGTACATGATATCGGTGAGCATGAAAACTCCCTCTTCTTCGTAATGCCTTTCGTGGAAGGGATCAATCTTCGCGAGTTCTTGAAAAACCGAAGTTTGAGTCTGCCGGAATATTTAGAGATCGGAATCCAGATCGCGGATGCGCTGGATTACAGCCATTCCCAGGGAATTATCCATCGCGATATCAAACCGGAAAACGTCATGATTACCCGCGATGAAGAATTTCTAAGAGTTCGGATCACAGACTTTGGTCTTGCGATCCGTTCAGCCGATCACCGCATTACCGATGCAGGATTAATCGCAGGTACCGTTTCGTATTTGAGTCCCGAACAAGTGGAAGGCCAGGATGCCGACGCGCGTTCAGACATCTACTCACTGGGAACAATTCTGTATGAGTGTGTCGTGGGCGAAACGCCTTTCAGTGGCGGCGAAATTCAAAGCATGCTTTATCGAATCGTTCATGAGTATCCCTTGTCGCTTTCTGAAATGGGGATTCCTGTTTCTGCAGATCTGGAGAACTTGATCATGAGTTGTCTCCAGAAATCCCGGGATTTAAGACCATCCCGATCAAGGGAAGTCGCTGAAAGACTCAGCCGCCTCCGCTCGCAGATGTTGAACGTTCAAGATTCCGCGGATCAAATGATCACGATTCAATACCATTACCCCGTTGTCTCGGCTTTCATTGGCCGCGACAAAGAAATGTCGGAGATTCAACGTCGATTGAACTCAGCGATTTCGGGAGAATGCCAGTTTGTGTTACTCGGCGGGGAGACCGGTATCGGAAAAAGCCGGCTTGTTCTGGAGCTTGCAAATCTCGCTCGCGTTCGCAAAATGCGAACGTTTCAAGGGCGGTTCTTCGAAGAAGACCGCAGCATTCCGTACCAGGGATTCCGGGAAATTTTCCAGGAATATTTTCGATCGGTAGTAAAACAGGAAGGTCAAATCCGTTTGATGGATTTTTCAGATCTGGCGCCCGATCTGGTCTCGCTGTTTCCTGAACTTTCGGAATTCGAATTCCTCAACAAGACTACACATGAGCCCAAAAAAATTATCGATCGAACGTATGTGTTCGATTTGCTGGCTGTTTCACTTTTGCGCATCACTGAGCAAGAGCCGTCTCTATTTATTCTGGAAGACCTGCATAATACCGACCTTTCGAATGAAGCCCTCCAGTACATCATTCGCCTGCTTGCTTCTCATCCCGTTCTGATTCTTGGAACTTACCGGACCAGTGAAGTGAATAAGAATCATCCCGTATCCCGTGTGATCGAAAGGTTTCAGGGAGAGCGTCGTTTTTCAAGTGTGGTGATTCCTCCTTTCAGCCTTGCAGAACATAAGAAATTTGTTGAAGCGATGGCCGGCAGCTCCTTTGATGAAGAAATTCTCAAACGCCTTTACGAAGCAACAGAGGGGAATCCTTTTTTTATTCAGGAAATCGTTCGTTCTCTGATCGATTCACGTGCGATTGCAAAAAACGATCAGGGACGTTATCAAATCACGAGTTCGATGGACCTTTCAGCGGGATACTTTCCGGAAACAGTGCAGCAGACAGTGGAACGCAGAATCCGTAGATTGTCGGAAGAGTTTCGGGGAATCCTTTCGGCCGCATCCATTTTAGGAAAATCTTTTGAAATTCGCGATCTGCAGTATCTACTCGATTTTGACATCGATCTGGAAGAGGCCATTGATCAGCTGATTGCCGATTCGTTTCTGGAGGAG
>JBKKAT010000846.1:0-16433 GCA_046714535.1 Acidobacteriota bacterium
GGCTTTCTCCATCTCTTCGAGCTGTTTCTGGTGACGGTTCTGGACATCTAACTTTATAAATTCTTCTTTGGCTTCTTTTTGCGCCAATTTCAAATACGATGTCATCACCGGCCAGATATTATTTGTATCTGCCGATGCCCCTTTTGCGAGGTAGCTGGTAATCTCTTGTTTGGCGGCTGTCAATTGAGTTGCCAGTTTTGATACGGGTGCCGCGGTTGCGTTCATTCCAGAGAAAGAATCTATCTTACGTGCCTCAAAGGTGTCTTTGACGGTACCAGGCCGCGCAGATTTTTTTTGCGTCGGGGAAGCGGCGTCCATCTTTCCCGTAGATTCGGATGCCAACTTATTAATAGTTGATGCTGCGCTTTTCTTGATATCCATGACCTGAATCATATCCGGAACGCGTGACATTGACAAACCTAAGATATTTGTGAACATAGTGCTCTTGCGAAATTCGTAGACACGGGTCCTTGCCGCGCGTTTATGTGGAAAACTGATCTGCTATTTAACGGACTTCTGCTCGTCATCGACATTCTTGCTTTTCGATATTTCCAAAATCTTTGGAAAAGGTCGCGCTGGATATCTCTGCTGATCGTTCCTCTTCTCTATGGATGGGCCGCTCTTGGTCTTGCAATGGCTGTGACGCATTATTCGATGCTGCGTCCCTTCGCAACGATGCGCTTTCTGGGGATGACACTCTTCTGGCATCTGCCTTTTCTTTTACTGGCCCATGTCTGTATTGCCAGGATTCCCGTCCCTTATAAAGGGAGGGGCAAGGGGAGCGTTGTCCTTCATCAGGGGGAGGAACAATACCGCCCACCTATTCGCGTACTCCCTGCAGTCCTCGCAATTCTTTTGTTGGCGGTGTATGTATACGCCTACCATGTGGAGCCGCGAACTTTGGAGATCAGCCGTTATGAATTCAAACATGATTTGCTACGCGGCCTGCAGCGGCCGATTGTGATAGCGCAAATCAGCGATATCCAAACAGATCAAGTGGGAAATTTTGAGCGAAAAGTGTTCGAACAATTGAGGGAGCTCCGTCCGGACATCATTATCCACACGGGCGACTATCTCCATTGTTGGACTGCATCTTCTTACGCGGAACAAACTGTATTGCTTCGATCGTTGATGCTGGAGACAAACCTGAAACCGGAATTCGGAAGTTTTGCAGTGTTGGGTGATTCCGATCGACCGGATTTATGGAAAAACATATTTCAATCACAACCGGTCAGGATCCTTGAAGACGAAACCGTGGTATTAAACCTGCCGGGCGTCTCAGTCAATCTAACCGGATTGAATCCTGTAACGTCGCGCGCCGGTAGCATCCAGGAACTTCGCAAACCGTTGCAAGGGATTCAGAAGGATTTATTGCAAATTTTTGTCGGACATTCACCCGACTATGTTCTTGCTTTACAGCAAACAGACCGTCCATTCCTTGCGTTAGCGGGTCATACCCATGGAGGTCAAGTACAACTTCCCTTCATCGGGCCGATCCTAACCTTAACCCGTATTTCACGCCAGTATGGGGAATACTACGGCGTCTTAGGATCCGGTGTTCTTTCCGTTTCACGTGGTATAGGAATGGAACGTCAGGATGCTCCACGCCTCCGCTTCCTTTGTCCTCCCGAAATACGTTTGATTACTCTCCAGCCACTACGGTAACTCATTTTTATTGGCCATCACCACTCAACCGCGTGAAAAGCTTCTTGATCAATCGCATTGCCTGCTCAAACCTGATGCCTAGAATGACTTAGTATATGATAAGACAGCAATACCTAGGATGTCAAGGTATTAGCAAATTGGAAGAGAGCTCTACTTCTGTTGTATGCTGGCAACGTCACCCGGTTTTCTCAACATTTTATCCACTTCTGCGGCGTGCAACTCTTCTTCGTAGATCATTTTTCTTGCGTATTCTTCCAGTAAAGGAGAACGTCCTTCCACCAGCGACAGTAAATCTTTGTAGAGCCTGATCCCTTCTTGCTCTAATTGCATGGATTCCTGCAGGACCGCGCCCACATCATGATTGTGGCTTTCGAGTAAAGGCCCGATCGAAAGCGAAGGATGCTCTCCCAGTGTGGTGATCATCTCGCCCGCTTCGTTCGCGTGGGTCAGAGATTGATTCGCCTGATCTCTCAACCAGGAAACAATGGGAATCCGGTTGTAACCGAAAATCATGAAAGAGTAATGCGTGTATCTTACGACACCGGCCAATTCGACTTCCAAAATCCGGTTTAGTGTTTTTATAACTTCCGATTTGTTGATTTCTTTTTCGCTCATGCTTGCATTATTTTGTCTGGGTGTTCATAAGTCAATCCTTCTGCTCATTTTTTGTAACCAGTAGCACTTCGCGCCTGAACACAGATTTAGATTCAGATATATTTCATCTGCGTTTATCTGTGGTTTCATTTACAATAAGTAGCGTGTATCTGAGCCGACATGAAAGATTTTTGCGTATTTGAGCCGATTACCCCTCGAGTTGAAACAGCCCGGGTATTATTAGTGGATGCTTTAATCCAGGATGCGTCGGAGTATTCAGACATTGCCCGGATGGATCCGGCATTTCATGCACAGCAATGGTTGAAGGCGGAAAGAAAGATTGCGTCCATTGCGATGGAGAATATCCGCAGTAATGTCAAAAAATTGGTGGCCAAACCGGACACGCGAACGGTGCATTTATCAGAATTAAACGCAAACCTGGTTCAGGAATTCGATCCCGACTCGATTGTGTTAAGCGGTACGCTCCGAGACTTTGATTATTACGATCCCGCCTTAATCGAAAACTTCAACCGGTTTATCATCCCGAACAAAGTGCCTGTGCTGGCAATTTGCGGAGGTCATCAGCTGGTAGGACAAGCATTCGGCGCCATGATCGTTACGCTCGATAAACGCCAACCATCGGAACGACGTCTGAACAGAATCATAGAATATCAGTACCGGTTTGTGAAAATTTCTGACATAAGCGATCCCATTTTTGCCGGCATTGATGACCCTGTCAATCAGCGCTGGGAGAAGTACACGAAGCAGCAACACCTTGTCAAGGTCTGGCAAAACCATGGACTCCAACTGGATCGTTTGCCGGAAGGGTTCCGGCAGCTTGCGCGCGGCTACCGATCAGGAATCCAGATGATGGTTCGCAGAGTAGAAGACCAGTTGATTTATGGCGTTCAGTTTCACCTTGAGAAATCGTTTCAGGACTGGCAGCACGATAAATACTGGGAGCACCGGAACGAAAGCCGGGACGGCCGGCTGCTGTTTGAAAATTTCCTGATCGAAGCCCTTCGTTTTCGTCAGCAAACCGGCTAAGCCATGGACCAACCAGGGATTGATGATGACGCCGGAAAACTATCAATGTTTTACAGAGCAACTCAAAGAGCGGTTATCCGCTGAGGAACCTGTTCTGGGACTCGTCGCCCTGGGCTCGATGGCCGCGCAGGATTATCTGCCCGATCAGTGGTCGGATCATGATTTCTTTATCATTGTGCGCCCGGGGCATCAGGAATTCTATCGCACGAACTTCAACTGGCTCCCTGATTTTCAGCAGATCATTTTTTCGTTCCGGGAAACGCCACATGGTGTGAAAGTTTTGTATCGAGATGGACACCTCCTCGAATTTGCAGTGTTTGATCTGGAGGAGCTGTACCTGGCGCGAATCAATCGATATCGCATTCTTCTGGATCGAGACAATCTTGAAATGCATCTTCAGCAGAGTCGTCAACGGACAAAAGAAAACTCAACAGAGCCCGACCCGGCCTGGTTGTTTGGTCAATTTCTTACGAATCTTCTCGTGGGAGTGCAGCGGCACCATCGTGGTGAAAAGCTCAGCACGCACTTCTTTGTAAAAACGAGCGCACTCAAACACCTGTTATCGCTTTGTTCTCTTTATCTGAATTGTCCTGACAAAAAACTCCTGGATGATCTGGATTCATTTCGCAGATTCGAGTTTGTCTTTCCTGAAGCAGGCCATGAGATAAACAGCATTCTGCATTTGGACACACCGCAAGCCGCCATAGAAATGCTTCGCTTCGCCACGAAACACTTCCGTGAAAAATTACCGGACTTTCCTGCAAGTGTTGTCAATTCGGTCGCTCAGCTTTTGAAAACGGGGTGAAGTGCTAGTCTTTGCGCCATTGGCCAAGACCCTGAAGTATCGCAAGTTCGACGGGCGAATATTCAAGGGAATTTTCGCGGTTGAGCCGGAGCCTGTCTTTCCATTCCACCACTTTAACAGCGATGACTCTGATCCGGTCGCTACAATTCATGCTGGTGGCATGAAGCGTGAACGGATGCAGCAAGCAGAGATCGCCTGCATTACCCGTAAGTTCCATGACCGGCAAATGTTTGGTTGCAGCATTCATCTGGTTTAACACCTCGCGCGCGCTTTTTCCGTTTGTCTGAACATCGGCAAGAATACGCGCAACATAGTGATGCGAGCCAATTCGGACAGCGGTCCCACCACCTTCACTGGAAATATCTGAAAACAATTCAAGGCCAATCAATCCCAGGATATCGCCATCGATTGCACTCACCGGGTTGCCATCAATATGCCAACCCCTCTCCGGGGGATGCCATGGCCCCGCGCTGAAACCGGGAAACAACACCGGCCAGTAGCCGGCGCCTCTGACCATTGCCCAGCGGTCGACTCCACAAAGAATATCCACGGCTTCCAAATACCGCTGCGATATGATTTCCGGAACAGGTGGATCCTTCAACACCTTTTCCAGTGTTACAAATGAACCAGGCCACGTTGAAGGATCCTCAGGATTGATTTTCAGTTCGTCCCATACAAGTTTCAGTATCCGATTTGCAAGATCGCGCGAAAACACATCTGGAATTTTTATATATCCATTTTTAGTAAACCGATCAACTTCGCGCTTTTCTAAAATCATTTCTTCCTGTCAATTCCAGAATTGATGCCTGACGATATGGTATCTTCTTTGCGCCTTTGCAGCACTCTACGTCCAATTCTTGTTTTTGAGGTGGTAATGGAAAAAAATAAAGAATTATCTCCTTATCCCCATCATCTCCCCATCCCCCTTCTTACACATGCGGTTGCGGCTTTGCCGCTTTAGGTCTTTGCGTTAATCGTGCTCAAAAGCAGAGGTATGATAAAATCTTAATCCCTGTGTGAAACAAAGAGTCGTCGTCATTGGACCCAGTGCCGAGAAGTACAAAGGTGGAATAGCACAGTTCACAAGTCTTCTCTGCGACCAGCTTCAATCCTTTTGCGAAACACATTTCATTTCCTGGTACCGGCTATACCCGCCTTTTCTCATGTCTCGTGACTTTGAAGATAGAGTTAGCAAAGTCAGGATGGCGAAAAGTCGCGCGAATTTCTCTCTGGGATATTTGAATCCTCTCAGCTGGTATAAGGTTGCCCGTGAAGTTGTCGCACTGCGTCCGGACAAAGTAATTCTGGCCTGGATCCATCCTGTGCATGCGCCGGTCTTCTTCTTTCTACTCTGGTACATCAGCCGGAAATCGAATGCCGAACTGATATTCATTTGCCACAACATTTTGCCCCACGAAAACTTTCCCGGTGCGCAGTGGCTCGCTCGCGAAACACTCCGAAAAGCCGACCGGCTGATTGTTCACAGCGCATCGGAAGAAGGACATGCCAGGAATCTGCTGAACAAAGCAAATGTAAATCGTCTCTTTCTCCCCCTTCAGGATTTTTTTCCGCATGCGTCGATTTCTTTGAAAAAGAAAACCTCGGTCAACGGCGCCTTTTCGCTACTCTTTTTTGGCAACATCCGTCCCTACAAGGGACTCGACATTCTGCTGAAGTCGCTCCCTCTCGTTTTGAAACATTCACCGGATACGACACTGCACATTGCCGGTGAGGTGTTCTACAACTCGCCACGTCATCGCAAGAGCAAGCTCGAAATGGAAAGGCCGTTGCAATTGATTCAACAACTGAATCTTACAAAACACGTAACGATTGATTCGCGTTACATCCCGAATGAAGAGATCGCGCAACTGTTTTCGGGAGCGGATGCAATTGTAATTCCCTACCGGTCGGCAACCCAGAGCGCTGTTCTTTCACTGGCATACTCTTTTGGCCTCCCTGCGATCGTTACGCGTGTGGGTGGCCTTGCGGGTATGATTCGTGAAGGAGAAACGGGATACGTAGCCGAACCGGAGGATCCCGAGAGTCTTGCACAAGCGATCATCCGGTTCATCGAACGCCCGTTGTCGCGAGACAATTTATTTGCAGCGAACACGAGTCTATCGTGGGCAAACTATGTTCAGAGACTGCTGAACTCAGGGAACAGCAGCAATTGAAAATTGCTCTCATCATCCAACACTTTCCTCCTTATATAGCAGGGGCCGAACGTCAGGCGGAATTCCTCGCGCGACTTCTACAGGCATCCTTCGGAAAATGCGATGTCATCACCACAAAATTCCGGCCGGAACTTCCCGGCGTAACGAACGATTCGGGAGTGCGGATCGTGCGCCTTCCCACGTCGCGGATCCGTTCACTGAAGCCGTATGTGAACCTGGTCGTATCTTTTGTTTATTTGCTTTTCTCACGCGGTTCTTATGACGTGATTCATTGTCATTGTTTGTCTCCGTTTGTGCTTGGCGCTGTGCTTGCAGGTAAGATTCGTGGGATCAAATCCATTGTCAAAGTCTCTACTACCGGCATTGATGGAGAAATTCAAATAGTAAAGCGACGATTCTCCGGTTCGTTTCTTCTATGGCTCTTTTTCCGGGCCGATACATTCGTTGCTTCAACGAATACAGTCTTTCGCGAACTTCAAAACGAAGGAATCGCAGGAGATAAAATTATTGTTTTGCCCAATATGGTTGACGTGAGGAATTCTTCCGTGAATTTTGAGGACCGTTCAACGATGCGGAGGACCCTCGGCGTGCCGGATAGAATTACATTTCTCTTTGCAGGAAGACTTGTTCCAGAAAAAGGAATTGATCTCATGAAAAAAGCATGGGAAATTTTCCTGGAGGAGTTCGATGGTAATTTGCTGATCGTGGGCGATGGGGTCCTGCGGGACGAACTTACAACCTGGGAAAAAACTCCCCGGGTTCGCGGAACCGTTCGAATGTTTGGCTGGCAGCAGGATCCGGGTCCATTTTATCGCGCGTCCGATGTTTTCGTAATTCCTTCAAAGTCTGAAGCTTTCGGCAATGTGATTGCCGAGGCAATGGCGCATGGGCTTGCCATCATTACAACTTCGGTGGGTCTGGCCCAATTTTGGATTCGATCAGATGAAAATGGAATCATCATCCAACCCAATCCGAATGAACTCGCCAGCCAAATGTGCCGTCTCGCAAAAGAAACCGGCCTGACGGAAGAGCTCGGCAAAAGGGCAAAGCTGGATGCAGCACGGCTCTTTTCACCGGAAGTTGTACTGCCACAATATCTCGCTCTTTATGAGAAACTGAAAAGTGCCCGTCCCTGAAGTGATCGCCGTCAAACTGCCAGCTCTTTTTAACAGAAGATCGCGAAGATCGCGAAGAGTATTAAATCTTTGCGTCCTTTGCGAACTTCTGTTCAAAAAGATTCACGGCCGGATAACCACGCATCCAAGCATGTCATAATGGTTTTAAGGAATACCGGAAGTGGGCGACCTGTATAACGAGCATTTCAGGATCCACGTTCTATTCGGATCATGCTGAAATATTCATTCTAATCAATACTCTTTTAACGCAACCTTCCCGGACGTCCTTGAATCGCAGGAATTTTAAGATGGAGCGCGGGCTTCAAGCCCGCAGAGCTTAATTCTCTGACGAGGTCGGCGGGCAAGATGTGCAAGAGTGAATCACCACAAACTTAATACATGCGGATAATTGAGAATTTTTTCGTCTCCCGTAATCAAGGTGCCACCGAGAACAAGCGCTGTTGCAATGATCATACGGTCGGCAGGATCGCGATGCGCATAGTTCGGAAGATTGTTTGCCTTACGCGCGATCAAATTGTCCACGGGTACGAACTGGAAAAATGGAAGAGCTTCCGATCTTGAGATCCAATCATCAGCATCCAGCGTCAATTTCGCCCGCCCACGCAGAACAAGCATCGTGATCTCCCACACACTCATGGACGAAATGAAAATGGAAGACTCAACCGATGATTCGTCGATCTTTTGTTTTGCTTTTTTGGAAAGCTTTTCCGGATTGCTGACCCACCAGACCCACGTATGGGTATCAAGGACAACTATTTCAGCGCGTTCCAATCTTCTGTTCCTACAGGCTGGAAAGGGCTATCATATTTTTTTACTGTACCCCGTAACTGTTTCAGAATCTCATCCGGGCGTTCCGTAAATGGAATAATTTTCAGCACCGGCTTTCCCTGATCAGTAATGATCAAGGCCCTCCCCGTTTGTTCTACCTGTCGAAAATATTCCAGCGCTTTTGGCTTAAAGCGGGATTTGGAAACAATGTTTGAATTCTTCATGCTGTGACCATAGTCATAATACTGTGGTCTCTTAGCCGAAGTCAAGACTTGGCCTGAGGTGCGGTTGTTTGCTCCTGGCGATATCTTTTGTTATTTGCTTTTCTCACGGCGGTCTTATGACGTGATTACATTTCTCTTCGTAGGAAGACTTGTTCCAAATAAGGGAATTGATCTCATTAAAAAAGCATGGGAAATTGGTTTTCTTGGTCGTGGCCCGTCCCTTGAAGTGATCGCCCGACACTCTGCTGTCTAAACAAAGTAGCATCCCGGACGACGTACTTTACAATTTCCTGAACGCGTCCAACCTGGCCGTCGACCAGGCGTACTTTAATTCCGTGCGGATGAGATGGTGAACTGGTCAAAATGTCTTTGACGAGGTCTTTGGTCAGCTTGCCCCTGCGCTGATCCTGCTTCAAAATAATCAGAACCGTCATCCCCCGAAACAGCAGCGAGTGTAACATAGAGAAGCTCCCGTTTGATATTTTCTCCGGACAGGCGCAAGATGGATGGAAATCCGCTTTATGGGCGACCTGTATAACGAGTTTCAAGTTCAGCTTCGCGAGCTGTCGCAGAAGTACAAAGAAACACCGCAGAAGGAGCTTGCTTTTTTGTTCCTGCTTGCGTTGGAGCGCGAAGAAATTGTTTCCGTGGCCTACAGAGAATCTCTGATTGCACAACGTCTGGAGCGGATGTCTCTGCATGAGGATGTTCGTGAGCTCATCCGGCATTCTTTGCTCTGGGCGTGGAAGGATGAGGAAATGCACGCGATCTACATTCGCGGAGCCATTCTTAAATTCGGAACCGTTCCCATGAAAAGTAAAGCGCTGGTCACGCAGGCTGCCGGCGCGCTGGGGGGTTGGTCCTCTTCCGTTTGCCAGCACGCGCGCTGGTCCGATGCGCCTTTTTCCCGATTTGCCGCAGGCTTGTTCGCTTTAGCAGGAAGGGTCACCGGCAAAGTACCAAAACGCGTTGCGACTCAACTGGATTACGGTCCGTTCCGAAATTTTTGTCTGTTTAACGTGGATGCTGAAAAAACAGCATGGCTCTGCTGGCACCGCATGGCGGAACTTACTGAAAATAGCCCGCTCTTCCCGAAAGAATTGCATTCGGATTTCCTGCGGATTGAAGCGGATGAAGTACGTCATGAGAAAATTTTTCAGATTCTTGCGGACGCCCTGGACCCGCAAGACAGATTGGCGCCAACCGAAACTTGCGAGTCATTGGCTGAAAAATTAGCTTCGGCGGGTGAATTCTTCCTTCCGCGTAGCCGGCGGAGCGCATATGTCAAAAATAACCCCCTGGGAAGCGGCGGGAGTGTATACGTATCCAAAGGGCAAACCGCGGCCGATAAAGTTCCAAAATTCCATGATTTCCTGGAAAACTGCAAGATCCTGGAATCGCTGCAACAGCGCGCCAATCAACTCGGTAAACGCGTTGATCAGCTTCGCGTTGCGGTGAAGCCGACGTTCATGCTGGGTTATGCTAAAAAGGATCTTTCACCGCTTACGGATCCGGATCTTTTGCACGAGCTTGCCGCTTTCTTGAAGAGCAAAGGATGCGCAGAAATTAGCGTCATCGAATCGCCCAATATTTACGACAAGTTTTATGCGAATCGATCAGTGCCGCAAGTCGCCGAATACTTTTCAATCTTTTCGAAACACTACCGCCTTGTGGATGTGAGTCAGGATCACACTTCGCATGATTATATTCGTGGGCTGGGACAATCCGTTGTATCCCGCACGTGGAAAGAAGCCGACTTCCGCATATCGTTCGGAAAGATGAGAAGCCATCCGATTGAGCTGGCCCTCCTTACGGTCGGAAATCTTGAAGGAATCGGAAGCCGTTGCGAAGAATTCATTTTTGTTGAACGTCAAGCGCATCGCGAAACTGCTGTAATGACGCTGATCAGTGATTTTCCTCCGCATTTTGCTTTACTCGATGCCTATCTGAACGTTCCGGATGGAATTCTCGGAGTGATGGGCTGTCCTGCGCCGAAGAATGTCTTGCGGTTCTATGGTGGAGCAGATGCGCTGGCCGTCGATATTGTCGCTGCAAGGCATTTGGGCATCAAGGATCCGCACCAGTCGAGTATTTTGAAGGCCGCGTGCCACTGGTTTGGCGATTCACAGAAAATCGACGTGGCCGGATGCGATGAACCGATTTACAACTGGCGATCTCCTTATCACAATGAATTTTCGACATTGCTTTGCTTCATGGCATTTCCCGTTTATGTAATGGGAAGCGGTCGCGGTTCGCTCTTTGTTCCTGAAATGGATGCTTCCGCATTCCCGCCTTTAGAGAAAGAACACATTCCCTTAAAAGTCGCTCGAAAAACTCTGCAGGCTTTCCTGGGATTGCGACTGGGTAAATGATTTTTCTGAACAAAAGCTAACGAAGGAAACTAAGATTATTTTAGTTCTTCGTTCCCTTCGTTTGCTTCTGTTAGAAAATGAGTGATCATCGCATCATTATTATTGGCGCGGGAATGGGAGGACTCACTGCGGCTCTTCGATTGCGTTCAGCAGGATACGACGTCACGATTCTCGAAGCGCGGGATTCTGCAGGGGGTCTGGCTTCGCGCCATCAAAAAGATGGTTTCACCTTTGATTCGGGGCCCTACATCTTGCTGGATTTTCCCGGTCTGAAATGGGTATTTGAAAAGCTGGAGCTGGATCTTTCCGGTCTGAACTTAAATGCAGTCGACCCCGTTTACCAGGTCAACTTTCCTGATGGCCTTTCACTGGAATTCTACCGTTCGGTCGAAAAAACGGCAGATCAATTCGAAAAGATCTGGCCGGGCGCGGGCACAAAGTACAAATCATTTGTTCAGCGAATGACGCGCTTGCACGATGCATTCAGGCCGAACCTTTATCAGAGCGAACCGGATATTTTCAGCGCGTTGAAAACGGGAGCGTGGAAATACATACCTTTTTTATTTCGTCCCCTGAGCGCTGTCTTAGAGGAAAGTGAGCTTCCCAGGGCGATATGCGATTCGCTTTCAATCTGGACGCATGTGGCGGGACAAAAGGTTCAGACAGCCCCTTCACCGATGGCATTCGTGCCTGCCCTGATTCACAGCTACGGAGCTTACTATCCGAAAAACGGAATCCGATCGATCCCCGAATTTTTAGAGAATGCCGTTTTGCGCGCCGGCGCTAAGATCCATTTTCAAACAGAGGTGAAGAAAATCATAACGGAGAATCGCCGTGTGAAGGGTGTTAAAACTAAGAACGAATTCCTTTCCTGTGATGCCGTCATCTCAAATGCGAATGGACTCGCAACTTATCTGAATCTATTGGACGAAAGGATCAGCGGACTACAGAACCGGCTCCGCAAATTACCGCTTCAATCGCCCGGAGTTTGTCTTTATCTTGCTGTCGATCAAAAAGAACCAACTTCCTATTTACGATTTCTATTGCCGGGAAATTCGGAGCTTTGCCGATTGTTTGTGAACGCTACTCATGCTCATGATCATACTCATGATCATGCTCGTGCTCGAAACTCTGATCCCGGGCCCGCGCGTATCATAGCGCCCTTACTATATAAGGATGCGATTGCAATGAGCGATTCCGATTTCCGGACGTTCACCGAAAAATTGCTAACGGAGAAATGGTGGCAATCTGCCGGTATAACATGGAAGCTGCTGGATGTGCGAACACCGAAACAATGGGGATCCGATTTTTTCCTTTATGAGAACAGCATGAATCCGGTAATGACCGCTTCTTCATTCCGGTCCGGTAGACTCGCGCATAAAAGTCCGTGGATTGAAGGACTGTATCTTGCGGGAAGTTCGACTAGCCCCGGACAGTGGGTCAGCTTTTGTGGGATTTCAGGGATTTTGGCGGCCGATCTTGTGATTCAAGGGAGCGCCGGCTAGAAGCCTGCGGTCCCCTACTTGTTTATGTTGTCTACAGTATTAGAGACGATTGCTGAAAGAAAAGTGCGCATCTCGCGAACCGGGTCCGGAAGACCGCTGATTTTACTGCATGGCTATCCGGATAATCTTCAAATCTGGTCCCGGCTGGCTCCTCTGCTGAGCGACAATTTCGAAGTCATCGCCTTGGATTGGCCAGGCATGGGTTACAGCGAACCGTGGCCGGGAGGCGCCACACCGGAACATCTTGCCGAAAAACTTACGAGTATTTTAGACGCGCTGCATCTGGAGCAAGTGTCGATCGCCGCCATGGACATGGGTGCGCAGCCGGCGCTAGTCTTTGCAGCGAAGTATCCGGCAAGGATGGATCGCCTTGTTGTGATGAACTGTCTTGCTTTTGGTGATGAAAGCACATCCTGGGAAATTCGATTGCTGAGAAAATTTGCATGGAACAGATTGCTCTTGCGCAGCACACCACGGCTGATCTTCTGGCGTGCCCTGAAAACATTTCTGCCAGCCAATGATCCTTTAAATAAGGAAGTGCGCTCTGATTTGTGGAATGCTTTTCGAAAAGAGGAAGTCCGGAGATACATCAGCAAAATGTGCGCAGGATATCAGGGGACTTTAGCCGGACTTCCAGCATTTTATGCGAATATTCGCTGCCCCACGTTCATTCTCTGGGCCGAAAAAGATGCGCACTTTCCTGTGATCCATGCAAAAAAGTTGCATCAGCTTGTTCCGAATTCACAGATGCAGCTTGTTGAACAGGCCCATCACTGGATGGTCTGGCACGATTCTGAGAACATTGCTCGTCTGGTCAAAGGGTTCTTCGCTACGATACAATAAGCAATTCACAAACTACCACTCATCAGGATGATTGAAGAAATGAAAAATCAATTCAGCACAGCCCTGGGCTCGTTCATGATCTTTTTAAGCGTCACGGGAATCTGCTTTGCGGAAACGAAAATGATCAGCAAAGAGGACGCGGATAAAATCGTTGCGGCCCATCGCAAAGGCTGGCAGGATCTCGACAGGGGCGCTCCGCGATCGGCCGTAAAAGCGTTTGAAAGCATTGTGGCACTCAATCCAGGAGATGACTACTCCTTATATCTGTTGGCGGCAGCACAAACCATCTCAGGCCAGTCCCCCGCGGCGATGGAATCGCTCAGTAAACTTCGAAGTATGAAAAGTTGCCTCGTTCCCCGACCCAGCACTTTTGATGAATTGAACGAGATGCCTTCCTACGATGAAATCGTGAAAGAAATTAAGAGTAACGCCGAAGCTCTGCGCAGCAGCGAAGCCGCTTTTAGTGTTGCCGAAAAAGATTTGATTCCGGAAGGAATTGCGTTTGACCCTGCGGAAAAAGCATTTTATGTAAGCAGTCTCTACAAACGCAAGATCGTCAGGATTGATGCTTCCGGGAAAGTGATGGATTTCACGACCCCGGGTCAGGATGGCCTATACAGCGTACTCGGAATGAAGGTGGATGCAGGGAGAAATCACCTGTGGGTTGTCAGCTCGGCTGAACCGGAGATGAAAGGCTACCATAAAAAGGAAGGAAATCTTGCCGCTCTCTTTCAATACGATCTAAAGACAAAGAAACTGATCAAGAAAATTGCGACCGATGCCAGTTCCAGCCATCTTCTGAATGATCTTTCGATCGATTCGGGAGGAACGGTTTATGTAACGGATACTGATACCGGTGAAATATTTCGAATAGCAAAAGACAGCGACAAGCTGGAGGTTTTCGCGCCGAAAGGAACATTTGTCAATCCTAATGGAATCGATATATCGACCGATGGGAAGCAACTTTTTGTAGCCGATGCCGTTCAGGGGATTTACAAAATCGACACGCAAACACGAGCCGTTCAATTTCTACTTTATCCGAAGGGGATACCCACCGCGGGACTGGATGGAATGTATTTTTACGATCAAAGCTTGATCGGGATCTCAAACGTTGTCTCCCATGGGAGAGTGCTTCGTTTCCGGCTAAATCCGGCAATGGATCAGATCACGGCAACAGAAGTGCTTGAATGCAACCATCCGTCTTTCAAGTACCCGACTAACGGAGTAATTGTAAAGGATGAGCTGTACTACATCGCCAACAGTCAAAATAAAAGTTACGATCATTTCGGCGCTCTTCATCCCATGGATCAATTGCAGGAAGTCAACCTTCTAAAAATCAAATTGCGCCCCTGATCTTGGCACCTGCCTTGAATATTTTCAGGCGTTAACTCCCCTCCCTTATGAAGGGAGAGACGCTCGCCACACATCTTTACCGACGCTTGATTTGAAGACATGCTATAATCCCGTATAAGGATTTTCGGGACTCGATTGCCAGGGGCGGGGACTCTCACAACTCACATCGCAAAAGCTACGATTCTCGGGATTCAACTCAGGAGGACAAGAAAATATGAGTTTTGTAAGAATGTTTTTCAGTCCGGTCTGGCGCTTTGTGGGGCTCGTGGGACTGCTTTTGGTCATAACAGGATTTTCTACCGCTGAAGCCGAAATTACAAAGGCAAAGTTGGTGGTTGGAAAAGCCGTCACACGCACCTGGATACAGATTGCCGCAACAGAGTCTTTAGTGCCTGTTGAAACTGTGCAAAAGGAACTTCCCAAACACTCCCTCATAGAACCAGGGAAACTCCGCGAGATGAAGTTGAAGGCAGCCAATGCACCTCGCACCCCGAGACCGCAGATTCCTGAATGGTATGGTCCGCCAATTTTTCAGGCAATATCGTTCGATGGTGTTGACAGTGTTTCAGGTGGAAACCTCCGGCCTCCCGATACGCACGGGGCGGTTGGTAATAATCATTTCGCTGAGATAGTCAATTCCAGAATCAGGATATACACAAAAGCAGGTGACATCGTGCGGAATCAATCACTTGCCGCATTCTTTGGGTATACTCCGCAGACGATTTTTGATCCCCGTGCCATCTATGATTCGCGCTGGGACCGTTTCGTCGTTTGTGCGGAAGCTTTTGCTGAATCCGCTACTGTGCAAAGATTTTTCTTTGGTATTTCGAAGACGCCTGATCCAACCGGCGAATGGTGGATCTACAACATGGATGTAAACATCAGCAACAATACTGAGTTTTTTGATTATCCTCAGCTAGGAATGGATCAGGATAGCATTATCGTAACGGCAAACATCTTCAACCCCAACTACGTTTTTAGCAGAGTGTTTTCTGTTGCCAAATCGCTCCTTTACAATGGGCTCGGGTTCAGCATTCCGATATTTAATGCCGGCGCCACCGGCACAATTGCGCCTCCCATTGTTCTCGATCAAAATAAGGACGCGTATCTGATTGCCAATACCTTCACGACAAGCTTCACTCTGTTGAGACTGACCAACGGTAGCGCCGCATTTGAGGCAACGCTTACGAATCTGGGCGGAATCCCAGTCCCCGCATACAGTGTCCCCCCGGATGCGCCTCAGCCAACTCAGGGAACCTGTTCCCCAACGAACAATTTACTGGATACACTCGACACGCGGTTCGTAAATGCGAGCACGCAGCTTGGGGACAGGCTCTTTAATGTGCATTCGATCAACGTTGGCGGAGCTTCTACCCCGAAATGGTACGAATTTGATGTGGAGGCACCGGGCAATAACACAGTGGTTCAGAGCGGGACCTTCTTTGCCGGGGCCAACTCCCATGATTTCAACGCTTCGATTGCTGTCAGTGCAGCGAGAGATGTCTATGTAACCTGGACATCCACCGATCCATCGCTCGGTATTGAGCCACAGGTGCGATTCTCCGGACGCAGAAATGTGGATCCGGTGGGTGTAATTGCTGCAGGTACTTCGCTATTCAACACTCCCAATGGCCTCTGCTACGACCCCAGCACAAGCGTTTCCGAAAGATGGGGAGATTATTCTGCAGTAACGGTTGATCCGCTCAATGGACTACGAGCATGGGTCATCAATGAGAAGTTGAATTCAAATACCGTTTGGGGAACACGCATCGGCCGAGTCGGCTACTAAACGGTTTCTGTAGTTTTGTTCAGGGGCGCACAAATCGTGCGCCCCTTTTTATTTGACGCCCGGCTTTAGCCGGCATCAAGGGTTGGCGGGCTTCAGCCAACATTCGTGTTAACTTAAGGACTAAAAGCTGTTTCTTTTATCTGTTAAAAGCAGATGAG
>JBKKAT010000847.1:0-12999 GCA_046714535.1 Acidobacteriota bacterium
CTCGAAAAGTTCTCCCTCGCAGCCATTTAGGCTGAGCTTGAGCCCATGTCTTAGCTTTCTCGATCCAGAATTCACTTTGTTCCGGAGACCGGACGCAGGACAGAAGAATCGCGGAAGAATATTGGGAAATTCGTAGCTCAAAGGATTGTTCCTCGGATTGCTGAACCAGGCGATCCAGCGATGGAACCACGGAATCGTTCCGGATCTCATCGATCCACAAGAAGGAAGGAATTTTTGCAGGAGGTGAAGTGGAATTTAGAAGCTTGTCCGAAAGGGCTCGCGCTTCCAAAGGTCGCGACATGCCGATTTCCGCAAATACCGGCGAAATCTGTGAAGGCATTTCGTGATTTGCGTAGTTTAACTGAGACCGGAGAAGATCCCTGGGATTGGTCAGTCTTTCATCATAAACTTCAGGCAATGTAGGAGACTGCTGCTCAAAATAGTCATGCGGCGCCTGATATTCGAGGAAACGATTTTCAGCATTATTTTGTTGCTCGGTAAATGAGCTCAGGAAGTGAATTGTAGAAGGAGAAAATTTCTGCAGAAATAGAAATTCGGAGATATCCGATAGTTGAATGCGAGCAAGATCTTGACGAATTTGCGGGGAATCCATTCGCCTCTTCAATTGCTCCGGATTCAGTTTCAACGGCTGATTTGTCCCGACCAGAAGCAGATCACGCGCTGCGCCTTGAAATCCATAGATAAAAGGAAAAGTGGTGTGAAGCGTTCGCAATAGAGCCACGAAAGTCGGATCGCCTATTTCATAAATCTGTATCCACTGCAAGAAGATACCGGATGGTTTGAGGATCTTACGAACATCCGAATAGTACTCAGATGAAAAAAGGGACCCGGTACCAGCAGTCCAGGGATTGCTTGGTTCGGAGAGGACAACATCGTAGCGTTTGGAGGAATATCGAACGTAGCTGCGCGCATCATCTGCAATAAAATGAAATTTCGGATTTTTAAGTACGTTGTTGTTCCACCTTGCATAAAGCCGCGTTGCATCGGGCATTGTCTGGATCAGATCGACAGCATCCACTGTCTTTACCTGTTCATGGATAGCGGCTGAACCAGCCGTAATCCCGCTGGCAAGCCCGATCACAAGCACATCTTCAGGCGCCGGATGAAAAAGAAGAGGAATGTGCGCCAGAATAATTTGCGTGGGAAGATCAGCCGAAGAAGATGCATCGGCCTTACCATTAATGTAAAGCGTGTAAGCTTCCGGTTTCAGATGCTTCGTTCGTGCAACCAGTATGTGGCCAGCCGGATCATCCTTGAAATGAAGGACCTCGTATTGATCAATCAGCTTACGTTTCTCCGCCAGTGTGTGAACAAGATCAGCGCGCCGGAACGGCACCTGGGTGAACCATTCCCGTTTCCAGGAACCGGAAAGCAAAAAGAGCAGGAGAACCGCGCCAACCAGGCCTGAGGCAAAACGAATGACCCTCGTTTTACTTTTTTCCTGCGCAAAGTGCAGAGCAGCGATCCCTAAAATCGCAGTCGCAACTGTTGTACCGGCCAGGAGGCGCTGCATGCCGAGCAACGGCAGAAGCAGCAGGCCCCCCAACAAAGCTCCAACGACGTTGCCGATAGTGTTTGCACTATAAACGAGTCCCGATCTATAACCGACCGTGTTCAGTTGATCATTCACAAGCTTTACAAGAAGCGGCAATGCCATACCAATGAAAATGGTGGGAGCCAGCATCACGAGAAAGCAAATCAACAGTTTTCCAGCTTCATGAGGGTAGAAAGCGTGAGGTTGTCTTGAAAAAAGGCTTCCCCATTGTTCAAATATCCAAACGATGTACGGATAAAAAGGAAGCAGCACTGCAACCATTATGGCTGTTGCGATCTGAGTAACACCGAAGAAGAAAAATATATTCCTGATCCTGCTTTCATATCGCGACAGTAATGCGCTACCGAATGAGATTCCCGTAATGAACGCTGCAAGCATGATTGCGAATGAATAGGTGCTGGAGCCGAGAACAACGCCAAAGAATCTCGTCCAGGCGATTTCGTACAAGAAAGCCAGAAGCCCCTCAACAAAGATAAGAAGCAAGCAGATCCGGATTTGCTGAGGGGATAGTTTCATCACAGGCGCTGCAGGAGCATCTTCCGAAGTATCCGTGCTTTCTGTTTGCCGGGAAAGGAAAAGCGCCGCGAGAGCAATAAAAACATTTCCAATCGCCAAAAGTTTTGTGCTTGCGTTCAGGCCGAGGGATGGAAGCGCAATAAACGTCATGAACAAAATTCCACCGACGGCTCCCGCTGCGTTTGCCGAATACAGTTGAGATGCATGCCTGCCGACGAGCTTCAAATCGAAACTGACTGCGCGGAGCAACAGCGGATAAGTGCCTCCCATCAAGGCGCATGGCAAAATCAACAACACGCTGGAAAGAATTATTTTCAAAAATATTCGCGTTGTGCCCGCGGAATATTCCGGGGACATCGTAGCGTAATGACCGTAGATCCCTGCTGCAAAATCCGATAACTGCACGTATGCGAGCGCGTACAGACCGATGCCTAGCTCCAGATACGCATACATTTTTAGCGGATTTTTCAGGCGGTCAGCATACTTCCCGATGAACCAGCTTCCCAGAGCAATGCCCCCCATGAAGGTAGAAAGTACCGTTGCATAGGAGTATGAACTCGCCCCGATGAAATCCAGCAGGAACTTGCTCCAGGTAACCTGATATCCAAGAGCAACCGCGCCCGAAATGAAAAACAGGATAGCGATAAACCGGAAGAGTGATTTGTCTTGATCCAATCGCAAGACAGTTTCTCACAAATATTTCTAACGCTCAATGCTTGGTAATATTCCGGGGTATTGTTGCTGCATTTCTCCCCCTTATGAAGGGGGAGATGAAAGAGGGGGTTGTCCGAATACAAAGTTTCCAACCTCCCCATTGATCCCCTCCTTCATAAGGAGGTGAAATCGGAACAACGCAAAATTAGGACGCTGCTGCGCCCCTACTACGCTTGTAATATGACCCATTCTGGTGTAATCTTGCGGACAATCGGGTGTAATCACAATTTATGCTTCGCAACGAGATCAAGCGAGAGATCCGTGGTGTAGTTTTTTTAGCCTTATCGATTTTTCTGGTTCTGGCGCTCTTCGGCTATGACCGCCTGGATCCTTCTTTCAACGTCAGTTCGGATCGAATCAAGGTTGAAAATTACGCCGGCCCTGTCGGAGCTTATGCCTCCGATATTCTCTTCCTCTTCTTCGGGTTGGTTGCTTTTGCGCTCCCCGTTTTTCTGTTGATTGCCGCATTCGGTGATTTTATGCAGCGTCAGGTGGATGCCGTCTATACAAAATTTATCGGAACGGTTTTATTGATCCCGGCTCTCTGTGGTTTTCTGGATCTATTTGTCCACCGTTGGCAGACTTATTCCCAATTGCCGAATGGCGTGCTTACGGCCTTTCCGATGGAAGCGGGCGGATGGATCGGCGGCTCTTTGAATTCCTTTCTTGAGGCAAACGTCGGGTATGCCGGCGCAATACTCGTGTTGGCCACCACCGGATTGCTTGCGCTGCTTCTGGTCGTGCACCTTTCGCTTGGCAAACTGGTCTTCCTGGGGAGCCAACAACTGGGCGGGCTGATGCGTGGTTTTCGAACAGGTATCCGGAAAAAAATCGATACGGAAATCAGAACAAGAGAGCGCCGGAAAGTAATCCAGAAACACATTGAGCGGATCGAACAACAGACACCTGTTGCTCCCGCGCCCAAGGCGAAAAAGGAAAAGATCGACACGAAAAAGAAAGAGCCGGTGCTCACACAACCGGTTCCCTCCAAACCGGAAGAGGAACCTGTGCAACTCGATTTTCGCGACATGAGTGAAAACTTCATTTTGCCTCCGCTGACGCTACTCGATTCAGCCACAGGCGAAGTGAATATCGATAAAAAAGAATTGATGGAAAGATCCAAGATGATTACCAACAAACTTGCTGAATTCGCTATCGCGGGCTCAGTAACGGAGATTCATCCCGGACCCATCGTCACGACATTTGAATTCAAACCGGAAGCTGGAATCAAATACAGCAAAATAGTAAGCATGACGAACGATCTGTGTCTTGCGCTGAAAGCAGAATCGATCCGGATCGATCGCCTTGCCGGACAGGCCACGATTGGTATCGAAGTTCCCAATCGAACAAGAGAAACGATTTTTTTGAGAGAGGTCATTGGATCACAGGTTTTTCAGCAAACCACTTCCCCGCTTACTCTGGGGCTCGGTAAGTTGATTCATGGAGAAGTGTATGTTTCCGATCTGATGAAAATGCCGCATCTTTTGATCGCGGGATCCACAAATGCCGGAAAGAGCGTTGCCATCAATGCGATGTTGTGCAGCATTCTTTACAAGGCAACGCCTGATGAAGTGAAAATGATATTGATCGATCCGAAACGGCTGGAGCTGAATTTATATGAGGACATTCCTCATCTTCTCGTTCCCGTTGTTGTTGAGCCGAAACTTGCTTCGAACGCCTTGAAATGGTCGGTCATGGAAATGGAAGAGCGCTATCGACTTCTGGCAAGTTTTAATGTGCGAAACATTGCACAGTTCAATCAGATATTCCTGGATGAAGATCTCCAGGCAAATCTTACGGACGAACAGAGAAAGCAGCTGAAACCATTGCATTACATTGTCATTGTTGTGGATGAACTCGCGGATCTGATGATCACGTGCGGAGCCGAAGTGGAAGAATCGATTCAGCGTCTCGCTCAAATGGCGAGGGCTGTTGGAATTCATTTGATCGTCGCCACTCAAAGACCTTCGGTGGATGTGATCACCGGTGTCATCAAAGCAAATTTCCCCTGTCGAATCGCATTCCGTTTGCCTTCAGGCCACGACTCCAAAACGATCCTGGATACAAAAGGCGCCGAACAGCTTCTGGGAATTGGAGATATGCTTTTCATTGCTCCCATGAGCTCACGCCTCATGCGCATTCATGGCGCATTTGTGACAGAGAAAGAAATTCAGAGAATAACGAAGTTCTGGTTACGGCAAAGCAAACCTCAATACAACGAAGAAATTTTAAGAGAACCGGAAGCAAAAGTGGAAATCGATGATTTCCAGGATGAACTTTACTCAGAAGCCATTCGTGTGGTGATCACTTCCGGCCAGGCTTCCGTTTCAAACTTGCAACGCCGTCTCCGGCTTGGTTACGGACGGGCCGCCCGGATGATTGACCGCATGCAGGCAGAAGGAATTGTCGGTCCCGCAGACGGCAGTCGCCCGCGCGAAATTCTGGTGAAATCGGATTACCTGGAAAGAATGCAAGTGTAAGCTAATCGTGGATCGTGATCGTAATCATGATCAAGGGCATCGGCAGCAATGCGTCAAATAGAAGCGCAAAAAGCGCATTATCCGGCACCTGCGTGCGACCAGCCTGAAGATTTTTCAGGGCGCAGTTATTTCTCTGAAAATATTCGGTAACGGCAGACCGAGGCAAAGGTGCAGAACCTCTTCTGTTAGAATACAAACTTTCATTGCTAGTTGACATCTAGGCAACCTTATTATATAAAATCAGCGCTTTCTTTTGCGAAGCCTAAAAGTAGGGAATCCTTTTAGGAAAAACCTTCGTATAACAGAGCACACACAAATAACCTATTAGGTCATGTGAATCGACTGTGCACAAAGGTTACAGAAAGTGTGCATTTTATGCACACTATTACGGCGCCGTGTATACACTACCGAGAAGCAGGGAATGGCACAGTACTTGCTCTTGGGCACTAACGTTTGGGATTTGCAAGCAGGGTGAACTAATAAGCACAAAGAGAATTACAGATATACAAACAACGGATGTTCAGCACTTTCAGCATTGATTCAGACTTCGATTCAGCTAAAGCACATGTTTCGAAGAATGTCGATATCCAGTGAACGTGGCACAACGATTGTTTAAAGCCCGGACTGAAATGACAAACGAAAACGACTTACAAAAGCAACAGGATTTTGAACTATGCGAATATTTTCGATTTTCATAACTGTTTTTCTTCTGTCAGCACTAGCACTAGCCGAGCAACCAGGAATTCAGAAGGTTTCCGTTTATCCGGCATCTTTTAATCCTTCCAATGGTCAGAAAGTGGTGATTACCACTGAAGTAGATCGTGCAGGAGTTTTGTCACTCGCCATCGTCGATCGTGATGGCTTTGTGATCAGAGACTTTGAGACACGGAAAGTAAACGCTAATGAAAAGATTGCATTTACGTGGAATGGTTTTGATAGGGACGGCGGCAGCATCGTAGCCGATGAAGCCTATTCCGTAAGGCTACTCCTTATCGCTAACGGAAAGACTTTTACTTACTTTCCTGCCGACTCCATTGTCGATATGTATTCGGTCCGTGAGGCCACATATAGCAGACAGGATGGAATCCTTTCTTATCGACTTCCTGTCGCATCCAGAGTTCATCTTCAGGCCGGCGTTGCCTATACTGATCCGGTTACGAAAAAGCAGGTTGATTTCGTGACCAAAACCCTTGTAAACCGCGAACCCCGCCCGGCAGGAGCGATCGTCGAGTCATGGGGTGGTTGGGACGAAAGCGAAACGATCCGGGCCTCAGAACTGAAAAATTTCATCGTTGGGATTGCTGGAACCCCTTTGCCAGAAAACAGCCTGATTGTATATGGAAATCGATCTCGAAGATTTCTCGATTCGGTCGCAACACGAAAGGGAACCTCACTTTTCACAGTCCGTACAGATCACCATCATCATCATAAATCGCTTTCCGCGCTGGACGACGTTTCGCCTACAATGAAAATTCTTGACGTCGCCAATGCTGAGTGGAACAAAACCAATTTATCCTGGGACGCCGCTAAACAATCGATCACCGTATCAGGAGAAATTACCGGGGTAAGCTCGGCACACTTTACAAAGCAACCGGGATTCATCGCCGTCTTTGTTGATGGAAAGAATGTCCGTCAAATTTCCGCCCCCGTATCCCCATTCAAAATTGAAATTCCCATCGACCAGATGAAAGCCGGAGATCACATTGTTGTGGTCAACTGGGCTTCAAATTGGGGGCCCGTTGCTGCAAATTCTTTTCGTCTAAAAGTCCAAAACAAATCCGCCCAATCCAAGCTGAGATAATCAAACATGCAATATCAAAACAAATTCAAAGTCTGCTTACTTTTCTTGTTAAGTCTATTATCACTTTCTGCGGAAGCTGCCACAACCATCAACGGTGGAACCATTTCCACCAATACTACATGGACAGTAGCGGGAAGCCCGTATACGGTGAACGGTACGGTTGATGTTGGTGGCCCAGCCTCCCCGATCCTGATAATACAACCGGGCGTGACGGTAAAATTTGGGTCAGGAGTAATGCTTCGGTTCGGTAACGTAGGAGCCGGCGGCTTAAGTGCGGTTGGTACTCCGACTTCTCAGATCACTTTCACCAAGAATAAGAATGCTACCTGGGCAGGTCTGCAGTTCAATGCCAGTAGTCTTGCTTCGACAGTCGCCTTCGCAAACATCTCTTCTGCTACCTACGGTGTTCGAATCCAGGGCGGCGCCAATCCTATCACAGTACAGAATGTCTCTTTTACCAGCAACGGTTATGGTCTTTGGGCCTCTACTACCGCACCGTTGACCTTGTACGCCAACAGTTTTGCTACCAACACAACAAACGGTGTATTTACTGCTAACCCACTGACGGCTCTTTTCTGCTGGTGGAATTCAGCATCGGGTCCGAGTGGCAATGCGATTTCCGGTCCTGTGGCGTATGAACCATGGCTGGCGAGTGCGCCATCCGCCAATCATTATTTTCTGCCGCCGTTTACAAGAAAAAACAAAACATTCAACGCTACCATTGGGATGAGTACTCATTTTGGTTTTACAACTTCATCCAGCGGGAATTGGACAGTTAAGATCATAAACAGTGCAAGCGCCATTGTGAGGACGTATACCGGATCGGGGTCAACCAGCACCGTATCCTGGGACGGGAAAAACGGGGCAGCCGTTCTGCAGCCTATCGGTAACTACACGTATAGACTTGAGAGCACCTCAACCGGAGGACAGGTCGCTGCAGCCGCTATGGGAAATATCATCCTCGTCAATACACCGTCACTTCTCATTAATTCGCTTACTGTGACCCCGGCTTTCTTCAGTCCCAATTCGGACGGTGTACAGGATACAGCCCTCATCACCGGTGCACTCAATTCTTATCCGGATTCAGCCTGGACTGTAAATGTGAAAAACTCCGGCGGAACAGTGGTCAGAACGCTCTTGAGCAGCGGACTTTCGCTATCGACCAGCTGGGACGGAAAGAACGGTTCCGCTGTCATCGAGCCCGATGCGCTCTACACAATCGAAGCCATTGCAACCAATGACGCAGCAGCATCGCCACCGGGAACTGCAACAGTGACACTGGATAATGCAATGCCAGAAGGCGTTATCTCATCGCCACCAAACGGAACCTGGTCAAACATTCATCAGAATTGGGTCACATCAATTCCTGTCGTAGGCACGGCGAATGATGCCAATCTTAACAATTGGGTCCTGGATGTCGGAGCGGGATCTAACCCAGGTAGTTGGACAACCCTTGCAACAGCGACTACGGTTCGGCTGAACACGACCCTTGCTACATGGGCTACAGAAAACTATACCAATGGGCTTTGGTCACTTCGGCTTCGCGTTACAGACAAGGCAGGAAATCAAACGATAAATACAAAGCAAATCACACTCAATAACGTTGCCATCTCTCAAAATGCTGATGAGTTTAACGCAGCATCCGGTGGAACACTGACTTATGTCTCCCAAATTCCTTTTAATGTCACGCAGACACTGGAAGTAAAAGATGCTGGTGGACAAGTCGTTCGAACTCTGGTCAATGGCGTTTCACGTTCAGCCGGCACTTACAATGATGTGTGGAACGGCAGAAATAATTCGGGCAATCTACTGAAAGATGGTCCATATTTCTTCTTTTCAACAATCTTCGACGGCACAAACACATACACATTGGATTTGTCCAATCAATTCAAAACAGGCAGCAACGTATTCTACGCTCCGCTGATCAACTGGAACGCCTGGAATAATCAACCGCTTCGAGTCAATTACACGTTTTTTTGGCCCGGCAGGTTGTTCATTGAACTAGCTTACAGTCCCAGTGGAGAACTCGAATTCAATCATAACTGTAGCGTGAATGTATGTGTGGTGGAGGGAGAGTACCAGGAGTCCGGAACTCATTTGCTTACATGGGCAATGGTAAACAACAATGGTGTTCCGCGTCCGGATATCAATGTTGTTGCGATTGGAAAAGATTACAGTTCTGTGCCCAAAAACGCAGTTGTTCTGTTTGGCAGCAAGCCAACTGTCAACAATTTCAAAGCGCTTCCGAGTATTTACTATGCAGGGTCGGGGGCAAATCAGACTATATCTTTCGATCTGACCTCATACCAAAACCAACCGGTGAACGGAACAATTACGGTTACCAATCATACGAACGGAGCAATCATTCCGATCCTTACGCTCACAAATCTTGCTCCGGGCTCAAACATCTCGATTCCCTGGGATGGAAAGTCCGCAGCAGGAAATTGGCTGCCTCCCGGCGGATACACTCTCATACTGACCGTGACCGATTCACTGGGAAATACCGTCAACATAAAAAATCTCACGAGACTTCGATACTGAGGAATGTTTATGCCAATCCCACGACTTTTAATTCTTGCTCTACTGTTAATCCTTTTCCCTGGCGCACCGGCGATCGTCCATGCCATCGTTTGTGGCGCTCCGATGGTTCCCAGTGAACCACCAACTCCTGAGGACCAGACTCCAGCCTGCGAAAAATCTTCATCTGCTCCACCATGTGGTCCGGAATCAAGATTGGGATCTGGTGGACCGGCAGGACCTTGTAAAGGTTCCCCGTGTTATATAAAAAGTGGCGAGTATTCAGATTCCGAAGTGGATTGGCAGATCCCAACCAGGGGATTTCCACTTTTGGTTTCGCGAACATATAGAAGCATAAAATTCAACGATGGATACTTTGGAATCGGATGGCATTCGAATCTCAATATTCGTCTTCTCTACGCAACGTACCAGGAAACTGCAACGGTGACGTACAAAGAGGCTTCTATTTCCATGCCGAATGGCAGGATTTATCGTTACAGGGAAAATGCCGACGGAGTGAGCTATTCAAATCCCCACGGACATCGCGACACTCTGATACGCAACGGTGATGGAAGCTGGGATTTGACGTTTGAGCTCACTCGTTCGCGTTACCATTTTTCGCCAACCGGAAGATTGGAAACGGTGATTGACGATTATGGCAACTCCCTAAACTATACCTACCAAAATGATCGTATCGATCGAATTACTGATGGGACTGGATCCGGACGGTACTTGCAGGTAAATTTCGGCCCGGACAACCGCGTTGACAACATTGTGGATCATACGGGGCGTAGCACCCAGTATGGTTATGGAGCCAGCGCTACTCTGACTTCAGTGCGTGATCAAGCGTTTCGAAATACGTTTTATACCTATACCCAAAAACGTTATGTCCCACTCCTGACGCAAGTTAAGGATCATTGGGGTCGTGCTATTACGGACATCACGTACGATTCAAGAGATCGTACTCATTCCTACACAGAGGAAGGAGAAATCCATACCTATGAATATCCGTCACATGATGCCTGGACGAGAAAATCGAATACATCATCTGCCGACGGCGAAGGCCTGTTGACAACTTCGGACGGGCTAATTACGCGCGAAAAAATTTATGAAGACGTAAGTTCGGTGTATAACGAAGATGGTAGCCTTCAAAGCCATTACGACCAAATGGGCGTGACAACAGCCTATACGTATTATCCGAATGGCTTAGTTTCTTCTATTGCGCGTAACTATCTCGGATCAATGGACCGCAGGTTTGTTTTTGGACAGGATCAGGATTTTCCTGAAAAGATTTCTTCAATTACGGTTCGACATCCAAACGGCGTGAAGGATTACGATTGGTCGGAATCGCGTTTTGACTATCATCCAGTAGGAAGTCCAGCCCCTGGCGCTCTTTTTCATGTGCGCAGGGTTCGTGCTGATCTTTCTGTGGATACAATGGCAACCTTTACTTACAACTCCGCCGGACAATTACTGACTGTGGCCGATGGAACGGGAGCAATTACTACTTACGGCTACCATCCCGCGACAGGAGACTTAATCTCTGTTACGCCACCAAAAAACTCAACAGCCGGGCCAAATCCCGTTTACTTATACGGGCATGATTCGCTCGGGCGAATCACATCCGTTACTGATCCGAAAGGAAACATCACAACAATTGGATACGACTCGTTGGATCGCATTATTTCGATTACACTCCCAAAACCCTCTGCCGGTTCTCCGCTCAATTTCGCAACCACCATTTCGTACGATAATTTTGATGCAGCCTCCGGATTAGTTTTCGTGAATCAGACGGATGTCAATCAACGGATCGCTCGCCAGGGTTACAGTCAGTTTGGCCGGCTCGTGCACAGCATCGATACAGCAGGAAACAAAACTGAATTCACTTTTGATCGAGGCCGGCTTGTGTCGATAAAAGATGCCAACAATAACATAACCACTTATGGATATGATCCGTTGCTGCGTGTAAACAGAATCACATTTCCTGATGACAAATTCGAGCAATACACCTACCGGGCTGCGCTGATGGTCGCGAGCAAAACTGATCGTAATGGGAAACTCACATCCTACGAATATGATAATTTCAAGAGACTAAAGGCGATTACCTATCATAATGGTCAGGGTGTAACTCTGAACTATGCCGGTCAGATGCTTTCAAGTGTTACGGATACATACACAGGAAATAATTTCACTTATGGATACGATCCGGCGTACCGGCTTTCAAGCGTGGTGCAAGGAAATCGCGGCACGATCAACTATGGTTACGATGCTGCAGATCGGGTTTCCGGCTACACATGGTCTGGCGGCCCATCTGCAACTTATGGACGTTATCCGGACGGCAGCCTTTCCAGTATTCAATGGAGCACGGTTCCCGGTCAGTTTGACTACACCTACGACTTAAACGGACAATACAATACTGTGACTTTTCCAAACGGCCAGCAGAGATCGTACACGTTTGATGACCAGGGCCGTTTGACGCAGATCGCGAATATGCTCGGCGCGACGAGTCTTGGAACTGTTGCTTACGGCTATGACAATCCGGTCCTTGGCCAACGGACATCGATGACTTCGGCGCTCGGTACGACGAATTATTCCTACGATTCGAATTACCAGCTAACCGGTGCAACATATCCAAACGCTCCTCCCTTCAACGGCGAAATTCATTCGTGGACCTATGACAATCTAGGAAATCGCTTGACCAACACAGTCAATGGGTCGGTTCAGAACTATACCTACTACAAAAATGGTTCTAATCCGCTCAACGGGCAGCGCCTTCAATCGGACGGAACAAAAACCTATACATACGATTTCAACGGAAATCTCCTGACCGACGGAACGAATACGTATACGTGGGATTTTAAAGACCGCTTAAAAACTGTCACCGGTCCCGGGCTTACTGCCACGTATCAGTACGACTATCTCGGCCGGCGCACGCATAAGACCGTGAATGGAATCACCAATAGCTATTTCTACAATGGCGCAGACCTGATCGCTGAACGCACCGGCAACAACCTAGATTACCTTTTTGGCCCTGGTGTTGATCAACCTCTTGCCTTAAGCAACACAGGCGCAATCAGCTACATCGCAGCAGACGGCCTTGGTTCGATCACTTCCCTCAATGACCCAACCGGCAGTCTGCAAAACAGTTATGCGTACGATGCCTGGGGAGTTTTGCGAAATCAATCCGGTACCACACCAAACTCATTTGGCTACACCGGCCGTGAATTCGGAGAAGCCGGACACATGTTCTATCGCGCGCGTTACTATTCCAACGGCATTGGTAAATTCATAAGCGAAGACCCGCTCAGGTTCGCAGCTGGGCCGAACTTCTACCCTTATGTATTGAATGACCCGATCAACTTTATCGATCCCTGGGGATTGATGTGGAACGCTAC
>JBKKAT010000848.1:0-6131 GCA_046714535.1 Acidobacteriota bacterium
GTGGTGTAGATCTCCCAACTCTTTGTCAAAAAATAGTTAGGCAAAAATGATCAGATTCTTTGTCCACTGATGGGGACGTAAACTGAGGAAAAAATCTTTTACCGGAGCTTGAGATCTAGTCGATGGAATCGGTTCCGCCGTCGCTACAGTTTCATTCATCCAAATCGGCTCAGCATAGTATTCAATGAATATTTTATCAAAATGGACAAATTCTGTCAACCAGAAGCTGTCTGAATGCAACGTTTTAGCCGGATTTGGATTGCTATTTTGACTGTCAAGTACTATCGTTTCCTCTGAATGGCTAACGAAAAATCCGTTTTTGACATCTATAAAGAAAAGCTTGAGGATCATGAGACGATGATGGGACCCGTTCAGGGAAAACTGGCAGTGCTTCTGGATCTGCTCACCGATTCCATGATCATCGTTGGCAAGCATGGTATTTATTGCCGTGGAAAACGAAGCAACGAACCGAGCCCTGATATGGAAGCAATCATGGGCGGTCTTCTGCATAGTAAGGAACTTGTTCAGGTCTTGATGGATCATTTCCGGAAACGGAATTGAGATTTTGATTCGGAGGGCGGACCTCCGTGCCCGCCAACCGCGGGCAGTGACGCCCGCGCTCCTGAGGATAGTTCGTTGACAGTCGATATTCGAGATGATATAGTGAGCACGTTTTTAATGGTTGTTCCTTAAACAAAAAAAAGAAGTTAAATTAAAGAAATACAAGGAGATGAGGATGAATAACGGAAAGCCTAGCGTCCTTCTGATAAATCCCACCTTCAATGTTCACGAGCATTACGGAAAGCTCAGTGATGCTGCGTCCCTGTTACTGCCGGTTTCATTGCTGTATCTGGGCGGAATGTTGGAAGCGAAAGGAGTTCCGGTTCGGATTATGGATGGTCAATGTGACGATCTGTCCGAGCCTTCGTTATTGAAAATGATCGACGAAATGAAACCTCTTTTCGTCGGGATCACGATGTTGACGCCGACATCGTTTGATTCGCATAAGCTTGCAACAATTATCAAGAAAGCATATCCCAATTTGTGGATACTTGCAGGCGGAACGCATCCGACTGTTCTTCCGGAAGAAGTGATGGAAGACCGGAACATTGATTTGATCGCAATCAGTGAATCGGAACACACGTTGATGGATGTGTACGACGCAATTCTGGACGGCGGAGATCCAAAGGCGCTGAAAAACATTCCCGGTATCTGGTATCGGGACGGCGAAGATGTTGTGAAAACACAGGATCGCCCACTTTTCAGCGATCTCGACAAGCTGCCTCTGCCCATGTGGCACGGCGTGAAAATGGATCTGTATCATCAGGTTCCGGACAGCTCGTTTGCCCGCCCGATGCGGGTCATGATGTCTTCTCGCGGTTGTCCCTTCAAATGCATTTTCTGTTCTGCGCGTCAAGTTTCCGGCTTCAAGTATCGCGCGCATTCTGCAGATCGTGTTGTGGAAGAGATGGAGATTCTGATCAATCGTTACAATGCGCGTCAGATCATCTTCCTGGATGACAACTTCATCATCAGTAAGAAACGAGTTTTTGAGATCTGCGAAAAGATTATGCAGAAAGGTTTCCACAAGAAAGTCGTTTGGACCGCTGCAGGACGCGCCGATGAGGTTACCGAACCTTTGCTAAAGGCGATGAAAGATGCAGGTTGCAAAATGATTTCATACGGAATCGAGAGTGGCTCGCCTCGGTTGCTCGAGCTTATGAAGAAAGGCGAAAAGAAAGAGCATATTGAAAAAGCGGTCGCAATGTCGCGAAAAGTCGGATTGAAAACGCGCGGCACTCTGATCCTTGGTTTCCCAACAGAGACAAAGGAAGAATCGCTGGAAACCATCGATTTCGCAAAGCGGCTCGGCCTCGATTTTGCAAAGTTTTCGCTGGCAACTCCCTATCCTGGCACGGCGCTTTACAATATCGCATTAGAGCGCGGAATGTTGCAGGGAAAAGATTGGTCCCGGTTCAATTCCCAGGCCGGCTATTCGACGTATGATCCTGTTTTCATTCCCGAAGGCCGAACGGCAGCAGAAATGAAACAGCTTCAGCGGTACGCGACAAAGTCCTTTTATCTCAGACCACGGCAAATTGCGGAGCTCGTTACTCACATTTCCGGTTGGTCTGATATCAAATTGTATTTAGAGGTTGTGAAAGAAATTATCACAGCCCGCAGGACTCAAACAGGAGAGGCTTTCCTCAACCATTAAAAACGCGATATTCAAGCCCCGCTTCGCGCGGGGCTTTTTTTTTATATCTCGTGCTCTTGATCGTGATCGCTCAAGAGCATGAGCACCATCAAGAGCACGAACGATGCCTTCACTGGAACGCGGACTGAAGCTTTTTGCCGCGATCTCCATCGTCGTTTGCACTGTCATCGGTACCGGCGTCTTTTTGAAAGCTCGCGTCATGACCTGCAACGTAGACAGTCCTGTGATCGTCCTGTTCGTTTGGGTTGCTGCCGCGCTTTTGTCCCTTGCAGGCACACTCACTTACGCAGAGCTTGCTGCGATGATGCCGGAAGCGGGAGGCGAATACATTTTTCTTCGTGAGGCATACGGACCTCGCTGGGGCTTCGTTTATGGATGGACGCAATTCTCAATCTGTTATTCCGCTTCACAGGCCGCGAAAGCAGTTGCTTTTGCAGTATTTCTGAATGTCTTGTTGACTGGTTCGCTGGAATCAACTTTCTTTAGCTGGAAAATTGCGGGATACACCCTCTCGTTTGGCTGGCTGCAGGTTATTGCCTTGTTGATCGTTGCCTTCATGACTGCGATCAATTGTTTTGCGGTTTCGGTGAGCGGTGGAGTCGCCTCCCTTTTAACCGTGTTGAAAATTGCACTGGTTTTCGGGATTGGAGTTGGCGCATTGGTTTTCGCAAAAGGAGACTGGTCACACTTTCAACTCGGCAATATCGGCGGAACCTGCGAAGGTGTGTCACACGGTTCGATCGGTGGATGGGGTGGATTTGCCGCAGCAATGCTCGGTGCCCTCTGGGCCTATGATGGCTGGGCCAATCTGACAATTCTGGCAGGGGAAGTCCAGGATCCGGGAAGGAATATTCCCAAAGCTCTCATCGGCGGAATGCTCCTGATTGCGGTGCTTTACGTGCTGGTCAATCTCAGCTACTTCTATGTATTGACGCCAACAGAAGTTGCGAGCGTATCGCTGACATCTTCGGTTGCTACACAAGTAGTACTACGTTTTTTGGGTCCTGTGGCCACCGGTCTGATGGCGGCAGGACTTATGATCTCAACGGTCGGTTCTTTGCACACCGGAATTCTCACAGCGGCGCGCGTTCCTTTTGCCATGGCGCGTGATGGATTGTTTTTTCAAGCTCTGGGCAAGGTTTCCGAACGAAGTCATGTGCCTGTTTATGCACTGATTGTGCAGGCAGTGTGGATCAGCGTCCTCGTACTCTCCGGCTCTTTCGACACGCTGACAGACTACGTGATCTTCGCAGCCTGGATTTTTTATGGATTGAACACGGCTTCCGTATTTATTTTCCGCAAAAAATTGCCAAACGCGAAAAGACCCTATCGAACGTTCGGCTATCCCTTTGTTCCGGCGGTCTTTTTGATTGTTACCGTATGGTTGATTATTTCCACCATCACAACTGCTCCGTTACGATCATTGATTGGAATCGGCTTTATAGCGCTCGGTATACCGCTTTATTCGTACTGGAATCAAAAGAAAATAAAAAATAAAAAATAAAAAATGAAAAACAAGAACTCAGAAACGGTTAACCGTCCAGTTTGGAAAAAGGAGACATAGCATGCAACGTCGCGAATTCTTAAAGAAGACTGTTTTTCTTGGCGCCGCTTTTGCCACACCGCCTCTGGTGGAAGGCCAGAAAGCGCCGGAAGTAATTACAGGAAAGAGAATACGTCCGGTGGTGATTTCTGCTGAGAATGGCAACTGGTTCAAGAATGGCGGAAAACAAACCTGTGTCGAAAGAGCATTTCAACTGATGATGGAAGGCAAGGATGTGCTGGAAGCCTTAATTGCCGGAGTGAACATTGTTGAACTGGATCCTGAGGATGATTCTGTTGGTTACGGCGGGTTACCAAATGCGGATGGTGTTGTTCAACTGGATTCCTGTTGCATGCATGGGCCGAAAAAGCGCGCCGGTGGTGTGGCCGCTCTGGAGGGTGTTCGAATTCCCTCGAGAGTCGCCTGGACCGTAATGCAACAAACAGATCATCATCTGATCGTGGGAGAAGGAGCGCAGCAATTTGCGCGCAACATGGGATTCTCCATTGAAGATGATTTGAACACGGAAAACTCGCGAAAGGCCTGGTTGGAGTGGAAGCGAAAGACGGACCCGAAGCATTATCTGGACCCTGAAAAGCGTTCGGAAATGGACCGCAAAATCATGCAGGAGATGGTTGCTCAAGGAATTCGCACAAACACTCGCATGCACGGCACCATCAATTGCGATGGCATCAACGCGAAGGGAGAAATCTGCGGTGTCACAACCACAAGCGGTCTTTCCTGGAAGATACCCGGTCGGGTGGGAGATTCACCCATTCTAGGTGCTGGATTGTATGTCGATGGAGCGGTCGGTGCAGCCGGTTCAACAGGACGTGGTGAAGCAAATCTGTTTAATCTTTCCTGCTATCTTGTGGTTGAAGCGCTCCGGCGCGGCATGCATCCCAAGGATGCCGGAATGGAGGCGCTCAAGCGTATTAGAGCTAATACTGTAGAGAGAAGATTGCGCAAAGCAAACGGAGACCCGAACTTTAATGTCAATTTTTACGTTTTGAACGCCAGGGGGGAGCACGCGGGAGTCGGGATGTACGCTGAAGACGATGACGAAAAAGGATGGGCAGGGCAAACGGCAGGACGCTTTATTCGCTACAGCTATTGTGACGAGAATGGTCCACGAACGGTTCCCGTGGAAGCATTGTTACCAGGTACTTCCGATGATTAATTTACTGTTCAATGATCAGTGTGCGTCTTGAATCGTAGGGAGCGATTTGAAAGCTGATTTCATTCTTGCCGATCATTCTGTAACGCGCATCCACTACGGATCTTGCGCCACTGTTATCGAACGCCTGGTACCCGCTTGGTCTGGACAACTCAAAAGTGACACCCTGAACGCGAAGTTGTAAGGTTCCTTCGCGGGTCAGTTGCACATTCTGGGCTCCTTGAACCTGAAAGCGAATCTTCTTAGGATCGCCGCCCGGCCCGACAATAAAATCAAAGTCGAGCAACCGCTGTTCTCCATGAAAAACCATGTCAACATCCGGATACAGATTTGCGTACTTTACCCTTGCGTAATTTGGAATGTTTGTGAGCCAATTGGGCGATTTGCTTCCAAAGAAATCGCTTCTTGCTAATCGCGGATTCAGCGTTGTGATTTCCACGTTCGGCAAAGCGTTACGGAGCAAAATCTGTAACTCGAAATATTGGGGTGGTTCCTTTGTCCTGGGACGTGGATAGGGCGTAAACCCTGCGAGAATCATCCCGGCCGATGTGAAATACGTTGTGTATTCGCGGCCGCGTGTAAGAAATTTTACTTCCGGAACTTTTTCAAGCTTATTGCTCGTTGCTCTCACTACCGGTTGTTCCTTTTTGTCGGCAGATTGTTTGGGCACAGCTGCGAGTGCTGGCATCCACTGTAGCAGGATCAGTAGCGAGAGGGCGGTTCCGGTAATAGACCGTAAAAGAGGTTGAATCATCTCCGCCTCTGCATTTGTTTTTGGGTTGTTATCTCACAAGTGGCGGAGAAATGTCAAGAATTTGCGAGGTCCTTTTCTTTTTCCTCCTGCGCTTTCTGGCTCACAAACCAGGAAGCTGCTGCGCCGGTGAGCGATCCAAAGAGTCCGACACCAAACACCATGAGAAACGCAGCGATAATCCGGCCTTCGCGAGTCACCGGAAATCTGTCGCCGTACCCAACGGTTGTAACTGTGGTGACAGCCCACCACAAAGCATCCTCTGCGTTTTTTATGTTTGCGCCGATGGCAGCTTTTTCAAACTGCAAAACGGATAAGCTTGCAAGCACAACAAAAATCAGAGAGAGCATCAACATTCCATACAGCGCATTCTCGGCTTTTCGTTTCAAGATCATGGAGCTTAAAATGCGCGCGCCACGAATCGCCCGCAGGACTTTTAGGA
>JBKKAT010000849.1:0-5339 GCA_046714535.1 Acidobacteriota bacterium
CGACCAGGCCTTGCATGGAGATCTCTTCCGCCTCGATGGTTGGTTCCACTCCCACATCCCGTAGAGGTTTGGCCGTAATTGGGCCGATACAGGCAACGGGAATTGTTTGCCACCGAAATTCACCCGCGAGTTCGACGAAATTGCGCACCGTTGACGAAGAAGTAAACGTGATCAAGTCGATCTCGTTACCCCTCAAAAGCCGGCTCAAAGCTTCACGATTCTGTTCCGGTAGTTCAGCTTTGTAGACATGAATTTCCTCCACAATTGCCCCTGATCGTTGCAATTGTTCCGGTAAAACAGGACGCGATCCTGCCGCTCTTGGAAGTAACATTTTTTTTCCGGTTAAAGAATGTTTCGAAAGTTCCTCCGCCAGACTCTCTGCCTGGTAACGGGAAGGCACAATCGACACATGGCCTCCCAACTCTGTAACTTTACCGGCGGTTGCCTTGCCGATGCATCCGATGCGCAGGGCTTCAAGCCATTTCCAATCATGCCCCGAATCCCGAAGCGTTTGATCCAAAATGAGCACGCTATTGATGCTGGTCAGCAGAAGCCAGGAGTAGTCTGAAATCCGTTCCATCTCCCGCTGAAGCCGCGTTATTCCTTCTTTATGTAGAATGATTTCTATAGAAGGAATTTCGTAGACGACGGCCCCTTCTTCCCGAAGCAGGTCCGTGAGCTCCGAAGCCTGCTTTTGGGCCCGGGTGACTAGTATTTTGCGTCCGGTTAAACTTCCTTCCGGCATGACTATTCGGTGATGACAAGGAACAGACTGTCCAGATTGAGGCTTCGCGCCCGCAAGACAACGTCTCCGAGTGTGCCGGAAACGTCTTTCTCCGGTATCTGACACACCGCGTGGGGTGACATGCCATGCGCTATCAGGCTTCGGACCAAATCCTGAAGCTGTGAGCTTTGCATGTGAAACAGCAGAGGGGTGTTGAGTGTGCTTAGTGCTGAGAAAGAAATGCCGGAAAGCACGCGGTGTTGTCTGATATCCGCACAATAGAAGCCACCCGGATAATACTTGTTCATCCAATTCAACATTTCTTCTTTCATGGCTCCTGTAACTCCGAAAGTAGATCAGATGCGCCTTCTTCTTGAAGGCGTTCGAACATCTGAGCGGCGCATACGTCAGGATGATTCGATTCCACCACTTGCTGAACCATGCGATGTGACTTCACTCCGCCGATGAATGCGCGCAGCTTCCAGCTGTTCTGATGCGGCGTTGCGAGCGCGCCGATCGGCAAATGGCAGCCCCCTTCATATCTAACAAGCAGGTTTCGCTCAATGCGGGCCGCCGTTTCTGCGGTGGGGTCATTCATCTGCTGGATCATTTCAAAGAGCTCTTGATTCTTGCGTCCGGTTTGTATTGTTAAAATTCCCTGGCCGATGGCAGGAACAAATGCTTCTTCGGATAGATAGTGCATGCAGGAATCATCAAACAGCCTGAGACGATGCAAGCCGGCCGCCGCAATGATAATGGCGTCATATTGCCCTTCCTTTAGTTTTCTCAAGCGCGTGTCGAGATTTCCCCGGAGCAATTCCACGTGCAGATCGGGACGGTAGAATTTCAGCAAGACCGTCCGCCGCAAACTACTGGTGCCGACTTTCTTGCCCGCCGGAAGATGCATGAAATCTTCCTGATAACTTGCCCAGACGTCCCGTGGATCTTCGCGAGGTAGAAAAGCGGCTAAACTCAAGCCGGGTGTTTCAACTCCCGGCACATCTTTCAAACTATGGACCGCAAGGTGGGCGTTTTCCGAAATCAACGCTTCTTCGATTTCCTTCAGGAAAACGCCTTTTCCGCCGAATGAAGACAAGCTGACATCCTGAATGCGGTCCCCGGTCGTTACAAATGTCTGCAGTTTCCACTCGTGACCGGGAAACTTTTCTGAAAGCAGAGTTTGCACGAGGCCAGCTTGCAAACGCGCGAGTTGACTGCCGCGAGTCGCTAGAATGAATTCCACACTTTCAGTATAACGGCGCTCGGTGTTCGCAGTATACTCACCATATGCGGATCCTGTTGCTGTCGATGCCGGATTCATTTGAACACATGCCGGCAGTTGGGATCCGGATCCCGAACGGAGCGTTGGGATCGCTTGCCGGAAACGTTGATGCGCATCACGAGATTGCGATCGTCGACTTGATTCTTGTTCAAAAAAGAGTTCGCGAGACAGTCACCGAAATGCTGCGGAGTTTCCGCCCGGACGTCGCTGGTTTATCCGTCATGACCTTTCAACGAAAGACGGCACGGAAAATCATTGCACTATTGCGGCAGTTTGCGCCTCAAGCAAAGATTGTTGCCGGCGGTTATGATCCGAGCCTCGCAACATCCGCGTACGAGTCCGCCGATGACGGCGTTGATTTTGTCGTCAGGGGAGAAGGGGAAGTCACATTTCGTGAGCTGATTCGCGCGATGGAAAACGGCGGTCAGTACGCGCAAATCCCCGGTCTATCGTATCGAAATGGTTCCGGTTTCCTGCATAATCCGGAACGCGCGCCCAGTATTCTCGCAGACGGCAAGATTCGTCCGCCAAAGCGCGATGCGCGCAAGCTTGACGGCTATGAATTTCTTGGGAATCCAATCGATGTTGTGGAAACTTCCCGCGGCTGCACATACGATTGCGCATTTTGCTCGATCATCGAAATGCGTGGACGTAACTTCTTCACGTTTCCGATGCAGCATGTGCTGGACGATATACGCGATGCCGAAAAACGCGGCGCACGCTCCATCTTTTTTGTAGATGACAACATCGGTCTTAACGTACATAGGATGGAGGCTCTTTGCCAGGCAATCATCGATGCAAAGTTGAACCATCTTGAATTTCTCGTGCAATCGATGACCTCCACACTTGCGAATCACGGGAAAACATTGGCCCCTTTAATGAAACAAGCGGGATTCCGTTACATCTTTCTTGGGATCGAAAATATTCTGGAGGAGGACCTGAACTTTTTAAAGGCGGCAGCCAAAAACTACAAACGCGAAAATGGAAAACATACCGGCAATGCAACCCTTCAAGCGATCGAACACATTCACCAAAATGGAATGTACGTCGTAGGTGGCTTGATTGTTGGAACTCCGGAAGATACGGAAGCGTCGATCAACGAAAATATCCGTTTTGTGAGAGACCACATCGATTATCCGTATATCCAGCATCCCACACCGTATCCGCGGACACGCATGTCACTCGACTATGAAGCGCAAAATTTGATTTCGAATCGATTGGAAGAGGAGTATGACGGCACCACCGCGGTTGTACGGACCAAACATTTGCTTCCCGACCAAATTGAATTTTTACGCTGGCGCGCGGAGCGATGGATCAAGGCGCGACACGCACTTGTAGCGTTGATGCGTGATCGTCCGCTTTGGTCAATTCGCCATGCTTTGCAGATGTTTCGCTTCACTTTTCGGGGGAGCACATGGCGGACGTTTTTGAAACTCGAGCCGGAAGAAAATGCATTTCGTCGATACAAAGCGCTTCGCTTGCGCGAACGCGACTACCTGTAAGTTTTCCCGATGAAGCTATTGCTGATCAATCCGAAGTTTCCGGAGAGCTTCTGGAGCTTTTCGTGGGCGCTGAGCCGAATCGTCCGCGATAAGAAGGCGCTCACAACACCACTTGGGCTCGCCACGCTGGCCGCGCTTTGTCCGGAGCACTGGCAGATCACTATTCTGGATGAAAATGTGGAGATCATCGATTGGGAGTTCGATGCGGATCTTGTGGGCGTTTGCGGGATGGGCGTGAAATTTCTGAGACAACAGGAGATTCTGATTGAATTTCGAAAACGTGGCCGCTACGTTGTTGCAGGCGGAAGCTATGCATCGCTCTGTCCCGATGATTACAGCGATCTCGCTGATACCGTGATCGCCGGCGAAGCAGAAAGGATCTGGCCTGAATTTTGTGCCGACTTTGAAATGGGTACTGCACAAAGCATTTATCGTGAGACAGGGGAAGTGGATTTGGCGTGTTCCCCGGTGCCACGTTACGATCTGATCAAAACAGATCTGTACTACTACACCGGGATGCAGTTCTCGCGCGGATGCCCGTTTCTCTGTGAGTTCTGCGACATCATCGTGATGTTCGGACGCAAGCCGCGAACGAAACCCTTGCAACAAATCGAGCGTGAGCTGGATTCACTCCGGACACTCGGAGTTACGAATGTCTTTTTCGTAGATGATAACCTCATCGGGCATCTCCCGAAGTGCAAAGAACTCCTGACTTTCCTGACCGAATACCAAAACCGCCACAACTACAGGTTTACCTTCGGAACCGAAGCTTCGATGAATCTTACAGGTGAACGAAATCTACTGCCGATGATGCGAGAGGCAGGTTTCGAATGGGTGTTCATCGGAATTGAAAGTCCAAGCCGTGAAGCTTTGTTGGAAACAAAGAAAGAACAGAACACTCGAAAAGATCTGATTGAATCGATTCAATCAATTTATTCACACGGGCTGGACGTGTTTGCCGCCTTTATCGTTGGATTCGATTCGGATAATGAAAACATTTTCGAGCGACAGTACAACTTCATCGTTGAATCCGGGATCGTCCTTTCTGCTGTCGGACTCTTGATGGCGATTCCGTCAACTCCGTTGTATCACCGGCTTGAGCGGGAAAACAGACTCCGTCCGGCCGATGAATTCCGGACGATCCGAAATCAATTTGGAACAACGAATCTTGTTCCGCTGCAGATGACATTTGAAGAATTGATTGCGGGGTTTCAACGTTTGCAGGCGCGTCTCGTGGAAGAAGAAACGATTTATCGCCGGATCAGCAACAAATTTCGTTCCTTCAGAAATGGGACGGTTCCCTTCCGGCTGTCGCGAGGCGATATTCTTCGATACGCCTGGCGCTTTATCGTCCACGCATTGTTGTCCGGCGGCATTAACCGCAGTTATTACTTCGCCCGATCCTTGTTCGACGCGTGGAAGAATTCAGTAAAAATACCTATAGTTCTGGTGAACTGGACATATGCAGTCTCCTTTAAAGAGTTCTGCGTAACGCAACTTTTTCCGGAGTCCCAGAAAAATGCCGGTTAAGAAACTTCGCGTGGTTCTGATCAAGCCATCGAAATATGGTATCGACGGCGTGGTGCAACGTTTTCGATGCGGGTTCATGCCGAACAGCACGCTGCCCTATATCAAAAGCCTGACACCACCTGCCGTGGGCGATACGAAGTGCGAGGTGTTGGCGTTCGATGAATATGTGCAACCCGATCTGAAATATCTGTCCGTTCTTCAAAAACAGCCGGACTGCGCAACCTTCCTCGCAATTGTTGGAGTGCAGAGACATCAGTTTCAGCGCGCAGTGGAGTTAACAGCCTACGCTCGAGAGCAGGGG
>JBKKAT010000850.1:0-5413 GCA_046714535.1 Acidobacteriota bacterium
CAACTAGCTATGAGGAGGAAAATGTAAATGGTAAGGGTAAAAGGTCCTAAAAGAGTAATAGATTTCACATGGATGGTCTGCATGATTTTTCTTGCAGCAGCGATTCTGTGTCTGCCGCTAAATTTTGCGGTGGCACAGAGTGGCGAAACACAGTCCGGTGAAGCAGATCAGGAACAAGAACAGGAAGCTCAGGAAGAAACGCAAGAAGAAACTGAAGAAGAGGAAGAAGAAGCTATTGGGCTGACAGAGGAAGAGGAAATCACGGTGACCGGAACACGCGCAGAGGGCCGTACTGCTACCGAGACGCTGGCCCCTGTGGATTTTATCGACGCGGACTTGCTGAAGAGCTCCGGCGCAACAGAAACCGGCAAAGCAATTCAGTTGCTTGCGCCGTCATTTAACTTTTCCACAACATATATCAGTGACGGTACAGACATCATTCGGCCGGCAACGCTAAGGTCTTTAGGCGCAAATCATGTGCTTGTACTGGTGAACGGAAAACGCCGGCATCAGACCGCACATTTGAATGTTCAGCAGACGATTGCTAGAGGTGAGTCAGGAACCGATATCAATGCAATTCCGATTTCGGCGATCGATCACATCGAAGTTTTGCGCGATGGTGCCGCAGCACAGTATGGATCGGACGCAATCGCTGGAGTGATCAACATCATATTGAAAGACGGTTACGAAGGAGAGTTGAACTTTCAAGGCGGCGCCACGTATGAGGGAGACGGTGGGAATGGTGCAATCAGCGCGAATAAAGGTTTTAGAATCGGCGAGAAAGGTGTGATTAATATCACAGGCGAATACCGGGATCGCGGCGAAACCAATCGCGCGGGTCTGGATATTCTCCGCGTCGACCCACCAAGGGTGACGCAACGCATCGGAGATCCGGATGCGAAGGACGGGTTGATTTGGGGTAACCTCAGTCTTCCGACAGGAAACGGTGAATTTTACGCATTCGGAGGTTGGTCTCGCCGGGAAGGAAATTCTTCAGGATTTTTCCGCACAGCGGGAGACGGCCGCACAGTTCCGGAAATTTATCCAAACGGGTTCTTGCCTACCATCGTAACCAAACCAACTGATGGATCGATTGTTGCTGGATACAGGGGCAAGGTAAACGATGATTGGAAATATGATGCCAGCATAAACTATGGCACGAACGAATTTAAATTTCGCGAAGAGAATACACTGAACGTTAGCTGGTACTACGAACCGATAAACCCGTCCGACCCGAATAGTCCGATTTTTGCTGATTCGCCTTTGGAAGCAGATACGGGAACCTTATCCTTAAACATGACCAGTTTTACATTTGATATGACAGGAACAGTAGGCACTGTCGGCGCAGCACCTTTATTCGTCGGTATCGGCGGTGAAGTTCGGCGGGATGCATATAAAATTGAAGCAGGAGACCCTGTTTCCTACACCTACGGCCGTCAAAACGATTTTAGCATCGACATTCGGAATCAAAACGGAGATGCTGCCGCGATTGGCACGCAGGGCTTTCCTGGATGGTCGCCCAGTGAAGAAGTGGATGACTCTCGAACCAATACCGCCATCTGGATCGATACAGAGGCGCAGTTAACCGATAAATTTCGGCTGGGCGGAGCCGCACGTTTCGAGCACTACTCAGACTTCGGCAACACGATCACCGGCAAATTCTCGGCACGCTATGATGTGAATCAACAGTTCTCTGTTCGCAGCACACTTTCCAACGGCTTCCGTGCTCCGGGAATTCAACAGATTCTTTTTCAGCAGCGGTCCACCAACCTGAATAACGCGGGCGTGCTGACCGATACTCTGACTGCTCGTCCGGGTAGCGAGGTCGCGCGCGCTCTTGGCGTGGCGGATTTGAACGAGGAAACATCCTTCAATTTCTCGGCAGGCATTGTTGCAAAGCCAACGAACCGGTTCCGGCTTACTGTGGATTACTTCCACATCAACATTGATGATCGAATCATCTTTTCCAGTAACCTACAGCCTGAAGAGGGTCCGTGTCCTACACCTGCCGCTTGCCCCATTCGCACACTTCTAGACCCGTTCGGTATCGGACAGCTGCTGCTGTTCACAAATGCCGTTGATACCAGAACCCGCGGAGTGGACATCGTTGCTCTCTACGATATTGACACGGGAGCAGGTTCACACTTCCTGGTTGAAGGCGCGTTCAATTTTAACAAGACCGAAGTCACTGACCGGCGTTCTCCTTCAACCACTTTGCCCGCGCCTGTGCTTTTTGATCAAGCTCAAGTCACGCTGGTGGAAGAGGCACAACCACGTCAACACCATACACTCTCAGGAACCTATTACCGCGGACCCTGGACAGCCAATGTTCGTTTTAATTACTTTGGCGAAGTTGCCGGTCAAGGTTTCGGCCCAAGATTCGAATGGGGCGGTAAGTGGCTGACAGATGCTTATGTTAGCTATACTTTTGGTGATAACGTTACGGTCGCCTTTGGGGGACTGAACATTTTTGACGTATATCCCGATGAATGGGATCCCGCAGTAAACGGCCTTTTCGGATTGGGATTCATTTACGGATGGGAAACTCTACCATTCGGGATTAATGGCGGCTCGTACTATGCGCGCGCCAGTTACAAATTCTAGTAAGGAGTTATCTTAAACCGCCAGGATGCCAGGTCGCTTGGTGTTCCTGGCGGTTTCTTCCGCTTTTACTAGAAAATTATTTTGGTGTTTCGTTCTCCGCAAAAGATTCATGGAGATGAACGGGCTTTCCTTTTCGTACGCGAAGATTCAGCATTTCAACGAAGATGGAAAAACCCATAGCGAAATAAGCGTAGCCTTTGGGGATGTGATGGCCGAGACCATCTGCCACCAGCAGCAACCCGATCATCAGCAGGAAGCTCAAGGCCAGCATTTTCACTGTAGGATGACGATCTACAAAATTACTGATTGCGCCTGCAAACACCATCATGATGATGACCGCGATCACAATCGCTGTGACCATGATACCCACTTCGTCTATCATTCCGACTGCAGTGATAACCGAATCCAGTGAAAACACAATATCCAATAGCGTGATCTGAATGATCACAGAGGCAAAGGAAGCTACTTTCGAAGCGCGATATCCCTCTTCTCCTTCAAGCTTTCCATGAATTTCATGTGTGCTTTTCGCAAGCAGAAACAGTCCGCCAACGAGCAGGATCAAATCACGTCCGGAGAAATCATAACCAAGCACGCTGAATAAGGGACTCGTTAACTTCATGATCCAGGCGAGCGATAGCAGCAATAAAATTCGCGTCACCATGGCAGCCGCCAAACCGAGTTTGCGCGCCTTTCCTTGTTGATCGGCCGGCAACTTGCCGGCAAGGATGGAGATGAAAATTACGTTATCAATACCAAGCACAATTTCTAATGCTGTCAACGTGATCAAGCCGATCCATGCTTGGGGATCCGATATCCAGTCCATAGATGTCCTCCAGAATCAGGATGCAGTATTTTGCCATATTTTTGCACATTGTGAGCAAAGAATTGCTTTTGATTAAAGGTCAGCGACTTCGCAAAATACTTTGATGGCTCCCAATCCGCGCAATCGCAACTCTAATGTGGCCAGAAGTCCGATTGTCCCGGACCCAAGAACGGCCGCTCGCTTCGGATGCCAGACGCGAAGACGCCTCTGAATTTCAAACGCCTGCGCAATTTCTTTTTCTACAAAAGCGGTTGGTTCCAGTAACACTCCAATCCTCTTCAATCCTTTTGGAACCTTTACTATGTATTCGGGGTTGTCAACGTAATATTCGGCAGGTAACCGTGGCGAAGGTTGATGTCGCGTTCATAGTACGTATCGTCCGTAGTCATGTCGTACGTACCAATCCTGTCGTAGATACTGTGCCCGGGCCTTCGTACAGTTGCCACAACGTAGTCACCAGGCTGAAATTCGGTTACGTTGGACCCAACCTCTTCGACACGCCCGAAACTCTCATGGCCTATCACAAGAAAGTCGTAACCATCCGGAGATTTGCCATATTCCGCCGCATTGATCTCTTTGTCTGTGCCATCCACGCCTGCGCGCAAAACCTTTACCAGCACTCCACGAACTCCGCAACTTCATTCAGTGTTGGTTTTGGTAAATCGGTGAGATGCACACTGTCCGGTTTTCCAGGAACTACTGCTATGGCTCTCATGATTCGTTTGCTTCCTTACCCCTTAACAACTTTGGCCAGTTCTCATTTCCTTTCTTGATATTGCCATCCACATCCTTTTCCCATTCTTTTTTTGCATCCGCATTGTAGTTTAGATACAACTTGCCATTCACAATCTTCCAGAACTTTGGATCAGCGAAGTAGATGTAATTCCTGCTTGCTGCTTAAGCGCAATAACCACCAAATTGCGGAGCGTATTTTTCGGGTGTCTCTGCAAACAGACTGCGATTCGATTCGCTCGAAAAATACCAGGCTGCTCCGTTCCAGGAATGCTTGAATTTCTCGCTTCCCTTGACCGGTTTCGACATATTGAAATAAGACACTGCATCATATCCGTGAATCGCAATTCCATTCCTTACGTTGATGGGCGAAACGGATTTCTCACAAAACGCGATGGCGCTGAAAAATAAAACCACTAAACAAACAGAAAATGTTTTCACGATTCAAATCTCCTGATAATGAGTATGGGTTGAAATGTGTGTTCTATCCTCCCCCTTAGGAAGGGGGAGGCAGGTGGCAGTTGGGTTTCCTCTTTTTACCGCAAAAGCAGCCACAAGAATGGGTCGTTCCGATTTGAGTTTCCTTACTAGCTTTGTTGAAGCTATTTAGCAACCAGGTCTGTCCAGCCGGACGGCTTGCGCCGATCCCTGCGCCGTTATCTCCATGTTAGAGAACTAGTGTCCTGCCACTACTTTCCATAAACAAGTTCGTGCGCTCGCTCGGCGGCTTTGACAACCGCTTTGATCAGAGTAACGCGGAGTTTTCCTTCTTCGAGCTCAAGAAGTCCGTCAATTGTGCAACCCGCCGGAGTGGTAACCATGTCTTTTAGCAGAGCAGGATGAGACTTCGATTCCAGAACCATCTTTGCGGCGCCGAGCATTGTCTGTGCCGCAAGCAGTGTAGAAACTTCCCGCGGTATTCCCAATTTTACGCCCGCCTCTGCAAGAGATTCGATCACAACGTACAGGTAGGCCGGACCGCTTGCGGATAACCCGGTCACGCCATCCATCAGTGACTCATCCAGAAATACGGTTTCGCCAACGCACTTGAAAATCGATTCTGCGGTTTGCAAACTCTCCTGGGTTGCATGGGTGCCTCCGGATAATGCAGTCATGCCCACACCAAGAACACAGGGCGTGTTCGGCATTGCTCGAACCACCGGAATTTTTTCGGTGAGACGTTCCTGAATAAAGGCGGTCGTGATCGATGCAGCCACAGTTATGATCAATTGATTCGGACGGAGAACCGAAGAG
>JBKKAT010000851.1:0-2785 GCA_046714535.1 Acidobacteriota bacterium
GTTGAAGAGGTTCAAAAGCTCAAGTGCGTTCGAAATAGCGGGCCCGTTCCCAGCACGTGACGACTTCATCAAATTTGTTCTGTTCGGTCCGCAGGAAATGGAGATAATGATCCACCACCTGCTCGCCAAATGCCTGCCGCGCCAATTCACTTGCTTCGAACTCAGCAATCGCATCACGCAAATTGGAGGGTACACGCGGGAGGTCCTTCGCTTGATAAATATCTCCTTGAAAGATCGGAGGGGGTTCGATTTTGTTCTTGATCCCATGAAGTCCCGAAGCCAGAATCGCCGCATACACCATGTATGGATTCGCGTCTGCACCGGGAATCCTGCATTCAACCCTCAAAGATTGGTTTTTTCCAACAACGCGGAAACCAGCGGTTCGATTGTCATAGCTCCACGCGATCCCCGTTGGCGCAAAGGATCCCGCCTGATAACGCTTGTACGAAGAAACATTCGGCGCATAACAAGCTGTCAACTCACGCGCATGCTTCATCCAGCCACCCAAAAACCAGCGGAAAATGTCGCTTGCGTGAACCGGTCCGAATTCCTGATCACCATCAAAAAGATTCGAGTCCCCTTCCGGATTCCATAAACTTAAATGAACGTGCATGCTGGAGCCTGCAGATTTTTCATCCCACTTTGCCATAAACGTGACCGCTTTTCCCTGCGCATACGCGATTTCTTTTGCCGCATGTTTATAAATGACACTGCGGTCCGCTTGTGTGAGCGCATCGCAATACTCAATGTTGATTTCCTGTTGTCCGATACCCCATTCCCCTTTGCTGCATTCGACCGGCACACCACTTGCGCTGAGCTCCCTGCGAATGGCTCCCACCAGTTCTTCTTCCTTCGTACCCTGGAAAATGTGATAGTCCTCTATATAGCGTCCCACTTTGTTCAAATCATGATAATTTTTTGCTGCGGCGCTTTCATATGTCTCCTGAAAAGCGAAAAACTCCAATTCAGAACCGCCCATCACCTGAAAACCGGCTTCCATTGCATTTTCCAATTGCACGTGCAAAATATGCCGCGGAGATACTTCCACTGGTTTTTCATTCCGGTATAAATCGCCAATTACCATCGCGGTCCGGGGCAACCAGCTGGTGCGACGCGCTGTGGAAAAATCGGGAATACATTCAAAATCCCCGTAACCTGATTCCCAGCTTGTAAATTTGTATCCCGGAACCGGAGCCATTTCCATGTCAACGGCCAGCAAATAATCGCAAGCATGCATTCCTTCTTCGGCAATATGATCCAGAAAAAAACTGCCTGTCATCCTCTTGCCCATCAACCGTCCGTACCAATCGGGGAAAACAAGCAAGACCGTATCGATTTCGCCGCGGTTAATTTGCGATGTCAATTCCGCGCGTGTGAGCATTCCTGCAACTGGCCTCATATTGCCTCCTTACTCATGCTCATGCTCATGATCGTGCTCATGCTCATGCTCTACTATCTCCTAAAATCAATGAAATGTGCCTTCTCCGGCGGGGCCGCCCTATCAAAACTCCCTCCTTATTCATGCTCATGATCGTACTCATGCTCATGCTCTACTATCTCCTAAAATCAATGAAATGTGCCTTCTCCGGCGGGGCCGCCTATCAAAACTCCCTCCTTACTCATGCTCATGATCGTGCTCATGCTCATGCTCCGCTATCTCCTAAAATCAATGTAACGGGTCCGTCATTTACAAGTGCTACTTTCATCATTGCCTGAAAAACACCGGTCACGACAGGCACGCCGGCATTCTTCAACTTTCGACCAAAAGATTCATAGAGTAAACGGGCCTCCTCCGGCGGGGCCGCCTTGACAAAACTCGGACGTCTACCCTTTTCCGCATCTCCCGCAAGCGTAAACTGGGAAATTAATAAAACCTTCCCGCCGGTTTCCAGAACGGATCGGTTCATCTTTCCTGTTTCATCTTCAAATATTCTGAGTGAGGAAACCTTACCAGCATAGCGATCTGCCAGCGATTCCGTATCTCCCTTTTCAATGCAAAGAAACACAACCAGGCCGGCTCCGATCGCTTCAATCGTTTTTTCTTCCACGGAAACGGATGCTTCCGAAACGCGCTGCACCACGAGCCTCATGAAACTCCAGCATTGACCTGTTCACGAAGCTCCCGCGCATGACGCAAAGCCGTCTCCGTGACTTCACTTCCTGAAATCATTCGCGCGAGCTCCTCAATCCGCTTCTTTTCATCCAGGTTCGTTACTATCGTTATAGTACGGTTTCCTTTGGAAACTTTTTCCACCTGATAATGGTGATCGCCAAATGCAGCAACTTGCGGGAGATGGGTAACGCACAACACCTGCGCAACTCGTGATAGCCGTTTTAATCTTTCTCCGACCTGATAGGCAACACGGCCTCCAATGCCGGCGTCAATCTCATCAAAAATCAAAGAGCGCTCCTCCCCGGTATTTTGACCAACCACCTTGAGCGCAAGCATCAGACGCGAAAGTTCCCCGCCCGAAGCAATTTTGCTGAGATCGCGAAATCCTTCTCCGGTGTTTGGCTCCATTTCAAATACAACTGTTTCTCTGCCGTGAGGCGCATATCGCTTTTCCATCTCGGATAGGGTGGCGCAGTCTTCTTCATCCAGTCGCACACGAAAGCGGCACTTCTCGAGTGCCACTTGATGAAGCTCTTTTTCCACGAGCGTCTCAAACTTGCGTGAACCCGCGGAACGGGCCTTCGAAATCTCACTCGCAATCGCTTCATACCGTTTAACTGCCGCGCGAACCTCGTGATAGAGTTTCTCCTCCCGTTCCTCCACGTTCAAATC
>JBKKAT010000852.1:0-4021 GCA_046714535.1 Acidobacteriota bacterium
ATGATTCCGATTATCAGGACCACAAATTTGTGGAATCCATGCAACGCATGATGGATTTGCGCGCTGCGGAAAACCTTGTAACGCGCCCTCAGTCGATTTGCTATGTTCCTTTCGACGAAGCTCTGGAAAAGGCGGACTATGTTACTTTGCATGTGCCTCTTCTTATGCCTCATGAAAGCAAAACGCCCACATACCATTTAATGAGTGAGCCGCAGTTTCAAAGAATGAAGAAAACGGGTTATGTGATTAATACATCTCGTGGGCCGATCGTGGATGAAAAAGCCCTTTACCGGGCGTTGATCGAAGATTGGATCGCGGGAGCCGCCCTTGATGTCTTTGAAGTGGAGCCGCTTCCCCCGGATAGTCCGTTACGGGATCCGCGACTTCATATGAAACTCCGGAAGTTCCATCATTTTGCAAGCGGTGGACGCCAAACTCGTCTCAGTACCGATCCGAACGTGGGTATGGCCGGTCGCACAGTTCACGCTGTGTTGGACATGCTGGAAGGCAAATACGATGGCGATCCGAAAAAGATGCCGTACATTGTGAACAAAGAAGCTTTTTAATCAGACAACTTCCGGGGGCGGGCCTCCGTGCCCGCAGCTAATCTGAAATATGTCCGTTGGCGGGCAGGGACGCCCGCCCTCCCAGCAAAATGGAATGCTAAATCGCCTGGGCCATCAAGGAGTCGGCAACTTCTTCCACTTTGATTCCCAGGAATTCATCGATCAATCTCCGCGCTTCCCGATCATCCATCTGAATGGGAGGATGTTTCATCAGGTAGGCTGAAGACGGATACATCGGTCCTGAGAGCTTCCGTTCCCGCGCAATCTTGATCAAGCGAACCGCATCGATGCCTGTTCCCGCACTGTTGGGGGAATCTTCCACAGAGAGTCTCAGTTCCATGTGCATCGGAACTTCTCCAAAGCCACGTCCTTCAATCCGGATAAAACAAACTTTGTTGTCATTCTGCCAGGGTACATAATCGGAAGGACCAATATGAATATTTTCGTCCTTCAAACGTTTTTCCATCGTTGATTGAACGGCTTCTGTTTTTGAAATCTTTTTCGATTTCAAACGGTTGCGGTTCAACATATTCAAGAAGTCTGTATTTCCCCCGGTATTCAACTGGTATGTTCGTTCGATTCGAATTCCACGTTCCTGGAAAATTTTCATCAAAGTGCGGTGAAGAATCGTCGCGCCAAGCTGTGATTTGACATCGTCTCCGATCACAGGAATGCCGGCCTTGTTAAAATTCTCGGCCCATTCCTTATTGGAAACGATAAAAACAGGAATGCAATTGATAAAACTTACACCTGTGTTCAAACAGGCTTTCGCGTAATAACGGGCCGCATGTTCGGATCCGACAGGAAGATAGCAGAGCAGAACCTCTGCTTCGGTTTCCCGCAATACGGCTTCCACATCACTGGGAGGCAGGTTTGCCGGCACAAAGGTTCTTTCTTCCGGATAATCGCGCATATGATCCGCGACACCATCCAGAATTTTTCCCATCTGCACGGTTACGCCATTATCGGAGACGTCGGCGCAAAAAACTTGTGTGCAATTCGGTTTCGCGAAAATTGCTTGCGAAAGTGGGCGGCCAACTTTGCGCGCGTCAATATCGAAAGCAGCAACAAATTCGATGTCATACGGTTTGTAGCCGCACATGTCATAATGCATTAATCCAAGACCGTTCGGCGCGGTTAACTTGTAATATTCCACTCCCTGCACCAGGGAACTGGCACAGTTTCCAACTCCTGCTATAGCAACGCGAATCTTACTCATTTTCAGCCTCCAATTTTCTACGTTTCCGCGAAATACACACATCGCGCACCTTCCACTAACCAAGAATCGTGCCAAACAGCCTGAAAATATAAGCTCTTTCTATGCAGTCACTTGCACATTATGCGATGCGAGCTAACTTTAAAAGTGCAACAATGAGATGGCGTTCTCTGCCAACCTTCTGTTGCGTTTCAACCATGTATAATCGTTTTCTCCATGGTAGTCTTTATGTTGAAAATCGCAATCGTTGCGTCTGAAGCTGTGCCTTTTGCAAAAACGGGAGGACTCGGCGATGTGATCAGCGCTCTGGGGAAAGAACTGGTCAAGCTGGGGAATCACGTTACGCTGATGATGCCCCTTTACGGCAATTTTCCGATTCTTCCTACTGGACTCATTAGTCCGTTGCGGCTGACCTTTGCAGGCAGGCATGTCACTTATTCCATCGTAGAAGCTCTCTACGGAGGAATGAAGCTCGTTTTGATCGACTCTCCCCAGTATTTTCAACGGGGCGGAATTTATGGAGATTCATCGGGTGGATATTCAGATAATGATGAACGATTCCTCTTTTTCACCCGCGCTTGCCTCGAATACTTTAGAAGAAAGGGTGAATCTCCCGACATTTTTCATTGCAATGATTGGCCCACGGCTCTTCTGCCGCTATTCTTGCGAACCCACTATTACCACGATCAGCTCACGAAAACGCCAGTTCTGTTCACCATTCATAACATTGCTTATCAGGGAAATTTTTCGGGAAACCGTTTTTCACTGTTAGAACTCGGTCCTGAATACTTCACTCCGGAAAGTCTGGAATTTTATGGCACAGTAAGTTTTTTGAAAGCGGGTCTTTTGTATTCAGATATTCTCACAACGGTGAGTCCCCGCCATGCGCAGGAAATTCAAACGGATGAATACGGCTGCAAGATGCAAGGCGTGCTCAGGAGTAGAAAAGACAGATTATTTGGGGTGCTCAATGGAGTCGATGAACAAGTCTGGAATCCGGAAACCGATTCGCATCTTCCCAAAAATTACAGTTGCCATGACCTGTCCGGGAAGGCCGAATGCAAAAGACACCTAATGGCTGAGGCAGGTTGGGAGGCGAATAACGACTGGCCTGTTATCGCAATGATTTCGCGATTCGCGCTTCAGAAAGGTATCGATCTCGTGGAGCGCGCGGCAGATCGAATTCTGGACCAAAAAGCATTTTTGATGGTTCTGGGAACCGGAGGAGCGCGCTATGAACGATTTTTCGAGAAGTTGCAGAGCAGGCGTCCGGATCAAGTGAGTGTTGCTTTGAGGTTCGATGAAGACTATGCGCACCGGCTCGAAGCGGGTGCTGACATGTTTTTGATGCCGAGCCGGTACGAGCCTTCCGGTTTGAATCAGATGTACAGTTTGAAATATGGAACCGTACCGGTCGTGCGCGCGACCGGTGGCCTGGACGATACGGTTCAGGAATGGGATGAGGAGAATCAAACAGGCAATGGATTCAAGTTCGGACCGTACACAGCCGAAGCTCTCGTTCAGGCTTTTGACCGTGCCAGAAAATCATTTGAAGACAAACAAACATGGAGCAAATTAATGCAAAATGGAATGAAAGCCAATTTCAGCTGGAGAAATTCTGCTTTAACGTACATGTCTCTTTATGATCAAGCGGTTCAGTTGAAATCTTAACGCGGCGAGCGTAAATTAATACGCTACGTTTATGTAACCACGGATGAACACAGATAGATTTATCAAAAAACTCTTGTGTTCAGGCGCTCGCCCGTGTTTATCTGTGGTTTCATCGAGCTAGGAGGAATTTATGGCTGAAAACATGATTCATGTGACCGATGCGAATTGGGATGAAGAAGTGTTGAAATCAAACGTCCCGGTGTTGATCGATTTTTGGGCGGAATGGTGTGGTCCGTGCCATGCGCTTGCTCCCACCGTTGCGAGTATAGCCGACAGCTACTCAGGACGCTTGAAGGTGGGGAAGCTGAATGTGGACGAAAATGAACGGACCGCTGCCAAATATGGCGTACGATCCATTCCCACACTCATTCTATTTAACAACGGTGAGATCAAAACTGTGTTGATCGGGAATCGCCCAAAGAATGAAATCGTGCAGACTTTGAATCAACACATCGTATAGTTTGTAGTAAGGACTTTGGGTTTAGCGAGTAAAACGCTACCACGAACTAATCTTTCCGCGTGCTTTTAATTCGGAAGGCAATAAGCAGTGATAGATGAAGGCATGCAC